>JAEYOL010000056.1 GCA_023411775.1 Bacteroidota bacterium
AAGCATCCAGCATCTTCTGAAAGATCTCGTTGTTGTGATAGATGCCGGCAAACGCTGCGGCGCCGGGACCAAAAGCAAAGACAGGAACCATCACGGCGGTATGCCCCTTGGTAGAAAATTTTCCTTCAACTCTGCCGGCGGCAAGATCTCCACCCGTAAGCGTGAGCCCGCCGGTTTCATGATCGCCGGTGATAATGACAAGTGTATTTTTATCTTTTTCAGCAAAAGCAAGCACTTTTCCAATGGCCTGGTCAAAGTCGATCATTTCCTTTACCACCATGTCTACATCATTCCTGTGTCCGCCGCCATCAATATGCGATCCTTCGACCATCAGGAAAAAGCCTTTTTTATTTTTTCCGAGGATATCAATCGCTGTCGTGGCCGTTCTTGCCAGTTGATCGCCTCTTTCGGGCATGATAGATTCTTTCAGAAATCCAGCGAGTTTTCCGCTTTTTACCATTGTGATCTCATCGAGGTTGTAGAGCACCTGGAAACCCTTTTGCTTCAGTTCGAGAGTAAGGTCTTTTCCATCGGGGCGCTCGGTGAAATTGCTGCCACCCGCACCGATGAAAAGATCCACAGGTGATTTCACATAATCCTCCGCTATTTCATACTTCATCGAACGCGCCGGCTGGTGCGCGATAAAAGAAGCGGGAGTAGCATCGGTGATCGAATTAGTCGAGATAACGCCGGTCGCTAAACCATGCGCCGCGGCGATCTCCAGGATCGTTGGCTGCGCTTTGCCGGCTGAATCAACGCCGATCGCGCCGTTTTTTGTTTTAAATCCCGTGCTCCATGCAGTAGCGCCTGCGCCGGAGTCGGTGATAAATTTTGTTGAATTGGTACGTGAAAAACCGATGATCTTTATTTTTTCAAGGTGAAGCGGTCCTTTATTGCCCACCATGCCCGCGTAGATCTGTGTCGCGCTCATACCGTCACCGATCATGAGAATAATATTTTTAGGTTTGGCAGATTTGTTCTTTTTTGACGCGGCAGGTGATTGCGCAACGGCAATGCTGGTAAAAAAAAGGCAGAAAATAAAAAGAATGTTACGAGCTTGTTTCATTATCACGGTTTTATTCGATGAGATCTTTACGTTGCATAGTTAGGTATTTATGTTTTTAAAAAATAGAATTCAGGTTAAGTAATTTTTAAGGAAATCCTGTAGACTATAAAGCATGTCATAGCGGTTTGCGAAGCAATACTTAACAATTCTTTTCGGGAATATTGCGTATATTTGCCATTCATGAGCACTAAAGTCCATATGAATTTTTCGCGGTTAATCGGTACTGCTACCGATACAAACCCATGGACGATGCCTGTATTTCAAAAGGCATTCACCTGCTTCTGTACGCGATTGTATTTCGTTTCCAACTACAAGGACTTCAATACTTCCGCCCCGGCCTGATCATTTTTTTGAAGAAGGTTACGGGGTAGCTTCTGTTTTCCTATTTGTTTAATTCTAATTTTTATTTCTATGTCCGCAAATCAACAGGTTACGGCCAGGGGAATGATTCTTTTGTTTTTAGTATTGGTCAATGTTCTTGTATTACGCTCGGGTTATACATCGGGCGTACAGGGATACTGGCCGTTATTAATTACCCTTCCCCTGCTGATCGTAGCGATATATAATGTCAGACAACGAAAACATGCATTGCTGCGCAATTACCCCCTGATCGGTTACCTGCGTTACTGGTTTGAAGCGATAAGGCCCGAAATGAGACAATATTTTTTTGAATCTGATCTCGACGGCAAACCCTTCAGCCGACGCCAGCGCTCGATCGTGTACCAGCGCTCAAAGAACGAAAAACAAACGGTGGCCTTCGGTATGCAGGCCGATCCCTCGGCACCCGGCAATGAATGGGTAGCGCATTCGATGTACCCGGCCCGGCTGAAACAAAAAGACCTGCGCGTGATGGTGGGTAATTACCAATGCCTGCAGCCTTATGATTGCAGCATTTATAATATTGGCGCGATGAGTTATGGCGCCCTGAGCAAAACCGCGATACAGTCGCTCAACGAAGGAGCAAAACTTGGCGGCTTTGCGCACAATACCGGCGAAGGTGGTATCAGTGAATACCATTTGCGTGGCGGTGATCTGGTATGGCAGATCGGTACCGGCTATTTTGGATGCCGCGACGAACAGGGGAATTTCAATGATGAGGCTTATGCCCACAACGCCTTGCGGCCGGAAGTGAAAATGATCGAGCTGAAAATTTCACAGGGTGCCAAACCGGGTCACGGTGGTATTTTGCCGGCTTCGAAAAACACCGAAGAGATCGCGCAGATCAGGGGAGTGGAACCAGGCACAACCGTGTACTCGCCACCTGCACATTCAGCGTTTAACAACGCGATGGAGATGATGAAATTTCTTTCCCGCCTGCGTATACTATCAGGTGGAAAGCCGGTTGGTTTCAAGATTTGTGTGGGTGATAAAAACGAATTCATTGATATCTGCGCAGCAATGACCAGTACGGGAATTATCCCCGATTTTATTACCATCGATGGCGCCGAGGGTGGTACAGGCGCGGCACCGCTCGAGTTCACCGATCACCTGGGTATGCCGATGCACGAAGCCATTGCTTTTGTATCGCAGTCGCTCGAAGTGTATGGGTTGAGAAAACATATTAAAATATTCGCAGCCGGAAAGATCATTACCGGTTTCGATATACTGAAAGCGCTGTCGCTTGGCGCCGACGCCTGCTACAGCGCCCGTGGTATGATGCTGGCACTTGGTTGTATCCAGGCTTTGCAATGCGATAGTGGACGATGCCCGGTGGGGATCGCGACACAGGATCCGAGTAGCTACGGCGCACTCGATATAACTGACAAGCGGGTACGAACTGCGAGCTTTCATGCCAATACAATTAAGGCTACCATGGAGATCATGGAAGCATGCGGTTTTGAATCGACGTCAAATGTTTCGCCGACAAAATTCTTCCGAAAGGTAGACGCTGTTCGTACGCTGGATTTCGAAGAGATCTATTTCAGCAATGCAGATCCGCTGGTGAATCGTCCGGCAAACAAACTGGCTGCCCTAAACTGAATCAATTGACAAGAGACAGACTGGTAATAATAAAAAATTAAATCATCATTATCCCAAACAAAAACTTAATATCATGACAACAACAACAACAACAACTCCAAACAAGGTGATCATCCTGCAGGATGATTATGATGTGTTGACCGCATTTATCAAAGCAAGTCGCCCACCTGGCAATGTCCAGGAAAAACAACCAGGTCGCAGTCTTAGCGAGGAAATCGAAAACGCCGTGGTGGTCTCGAAGGAGAAGTTTCCCGGCGATGTGGTGCGCCTTAACTCGACAGCCATCATAAAAGATCTGAAGACGAACCGGGTGATGACGGTCACCATTGTGTTGCCGAACCAGGCCGATGTAAAGAAAAACAGGATATCCGTGCTGGCGCCGCTAGGCACCGCCTTGCTTGGTTTCCGGAAAGGGCAGGAGATCAGTTGGCAGCTCCCGGGTGGTACGCGCAACTTCCTATTGATGGAAGTCTATCATTCAGCATCAACAGAAGAATAGGATGCACCAAACTATCGTTAGTTGTTGTAGCTTTGCGATTATAAAAGCTTGCTGATGAAAAAGAGGACGCTGATTTTTTTATGCGGATTAGTATTTATGTCTGCTGGCGCACAGCCGCCGGGCTTGCACCTGGCAGCCAGTGATCAAACAATAACACACGGGACCTGGCAAACCTGGCACCCCAACGGATCGCCGCGTGATTCCGGTACATTTCGTAAGGGATTACCGGATGGCGTTTGGAAGCATTGGGACGACCAGGGACAATTGCTGGTGTTCAGGACCTATAGCGCGGATAAATATCAGCGTGTTAAACTAGCGATGCTACGATATCATCCCCGGCGGGCCACCTACCCGCTGGCAAAAATGTATGCACATAACCGGGAAGCAGCGCTTTACTATCTCCGTGCTGAATCTTCATTCGAACCACAAAATAAAACCGGAGTCGCAAGTTCCGGTGACCAGCATGAAAGAGATAACAATTACAAGCCCGTTTTTAACCGTTCCCTTCATCATGGTTTGTATATGAATTTTTATCCTGGCAACACGCTCAAAGATTCGGGATATTACCAGGATGGGTTGCGCCACGGTATTTGGAAATCGGTGAGTGAGAATGGCAATACCGAAACAGGCGCTTACAGGCATGGTATAAAAGTGAAAGAATGGAAAGTGTTCAGTCCTTCCGGGAAATTGCTGGAGTTGATCGTGTATACGAATACCGGCAAGATCAGGAAACACCGTTACTTCAATTAAAAAAGCCGGGCAAAATGCCCGGCCCGGATGGTGGTGGACGGTTCTGGTGGAATGATAGCCTGTATTTAACCTTTACTAATATTTTCTACGCGAAAAGAGGCCGAAACTAATTCGATTACCCCGCCCGGGAAATACCCAATGCGGGGTATTTTTTTAGGTCACGGAGGACACGAAGTACACACGGAGGACACGAAGTTTTGTATTATTTTCTCCGTGCACTCCGTGAAATCCTCTGTGTACTCCGTGTCCTTCCCTTAGTCCCTGACGGAATCAAGTATCCACGAATGAAATTCAATCCGTGAAATCCGTGTAATCTGTGGCCCATTCGTGTGATTCGTGGCCGCACCCCGGATTTTTCTCAGTTCCCACGAATACTTATTTTTAGGGATATCTGATGGGTATGGTTGTTGTAAACTTAAACCTGACAAAACAAGATTATAAAAGTTATGAGTATAACATTCAAAGACGCCACCACGCAGGAAATCGAACATGCCCTGGAGCAGGCATGGATCGCATTTCACCAGTACCGCTCCCTGTCATTATCTAAGAGAGCCGGGTTCATGCGTGCGATCGCGAAAAATCTGGATCAGCCAAATGATGACCTCATCCAGACCGCCATGACCGAGACCAACCTTCCCGAAGCAAGGTTAAGAAATGAAAAAACAAGAACCGTTTTTCAATTGAATAGCTATGCCGACGCCTGCGAAGCGGGCGATTGGCTGGAGGCAAGGATCGACACCGACATTCCCGATAGGAATCCTCCCAAACCGGATCTTCGGAAAATGCTTGTACCTCTAGGTCCGGTAGTTGTCTTTGGCGCCAGCAATTTCCCTTTTGCCTATTCTACTGCCGGGGGTGATACGGCCTGCGCTTTTGCCGCTGGTTGTCCCGTGATCGTAAAAGCGCATCCCGCGCATGCTCAGACAAGCGAACTTGTTGCGCAACTCATTTCACAGGCAGCGCAGGAAACCAATATGCCAGCTGGAATATTTACTCATCTTCACGGCGTTGATTTTGGCGTAGCAAAGGCGCTGGTCGAGCATCCCCATACCAGGGCTGTCGGTTTCACCGGTTCTTTTTCTGGCGGTAAGCAGTTATTCGACTGGGCCAACCAGCGTGCAAGGCCTATACCTGTCTTTTCGGAAATGGGAAGCGTGAACCCTGTTTTTGTTCTGCCTGGCAAACTCGAAGAAGCTGCCGGCGATATCGCGAAGATGTACGCCGGGTCAGTGACTCTTGGTGTCGGACAGTTTTGTACCAACCCCGGTTTGATCATCGGTTTGGAAGGAGAGGAATTGCATGCTTTTATTTTCAAACTGGGAGAAGCCATAAAGGAAACCTCACCGGGATTAATGCTGCATCCCGGCATCTATAAAAACTATGTGGAACGCCGCGGTACAGCGCTTGGGCAGGAAGGGGTGGAGACGATCGCAGTGTCTGCAAAAGACCCGCAATTAAATGAAGCGGCTCCCACGATCGCGTCGGCAACGGGCCAGGCTTTTCTAAACAACCCCGTGCTTCACCAGGAAGTATTTGGTCCCTATTCGCTGGTGATCAGATGCAGGGATACAGCGGAAATGCTGGAAGTAACACACCATCTCGAAGGTCAGCTGACGGCTACATTAATGGCAACGGAAAATGATCTTGCCGCTAACCAGGAACTGATCGAGAGCATAAAGAATATTTGCGGACGCATAATATTGAATAGTGTACCAACCGGTGTTGAAGTTTGCCTGTCGATGCATCATGGCGGGCCATTCCCCGCCACAACTGATGCGCGCTTTACTTCGGTGGGTGCTGATGGCATTAAGCGATTTGCACGACCTGTGTGTTTTCAAAACTGGAGCCAGTCATCGCTACCCGATGAACTTAAAAACGATAATCCTTTAAACATTTGGCGAACGGTCAATAATCAACTTACAAAAGAAAAAATCTAAACATGATCAAAACTAACTGGCTGCTATTCTTACTTTTTATTGCTGCTACCAGCATTGGACAGGAGAAAAAAATACATCCTTCAATCGACCAGGCATTGAAGGAGATCAGGGATTACCATCGCAATGAATCACGACTCGACAGTACCCGGGGCCTCTGGCTCGGGTCGCACAAGGAAGAAGATTTCCTTCGCCGTTATAATTTTTATAAAGGGGTTCACGACCGGCTCAATGCACTGGATAAAACAAAGCTGGCGACAGAGGATGTAGTCAACCTGGAATTGCTACAATACAGGGTCAAGGATGAAGTATCATCTTATAAATACAAATCGTACCTCAACCCGATTCTGGCTGACGAAGGTTTTCATACGGGACTGCCACGCATGGGAAATGAGATATTGAATTCAAAAAAAGATTTTACAAATTATGTCCAGAGACTCAAAGATATTCCGCGTTTTGTCGACG
>JAEYOL010000209.1 GCA_023411775.1 Bacteroidota bacterium
TCATCATCACTGCTCATGATGCTGTGTGCGGGTATCCCTTTTTTTACAAAGGAATAATTATCGCTGCGTTTGTACAATTCTTTCTCCTCCGAGGGGCCCGGTTTTACTTTCACGACTGTGGATTCAAAATTCTTTTTCAGCAAAGCAGGTAAAGGCGATTCATCAAACCCGGTAATAAAAACATTATTATCGCCATACTGCGGAATACCGATCATTTCGATATTGATACCTGCTACGATGGCACGGGTATCGTATTTCTCGACAAAATCTTTTGAGCCAAGCAGGCCCAGTTCTTCACCTGAAAAAGCGCAAAACATCAATGTTCTTTCGTTTTCTGCCTTTTTTGCAAAATGTTCAGCCAGCAGGATCAGCGCTGTCGTGCCCGATGCATTATCGTTGGCGCCGTTTAAGATGCTGTCCTTTTTTCTGCCCCGGCGAAATACGCCTTCGTGATCATAATGCGCGGAGAAAAGAACGATCTCCCCGGGTTTTGATTTCCCAGGAAGTATCGCCGCTACATTATACCCAAGATTTTCATAATAATTATTCACGCCCGAAAGCGCAAGTGATGTAGGCGCAGTGCTGGCGCAAACAAGCAATACGTTTTTGGTGAGGCCGCCCTGGGGAAACTGAAATTGTGATGGAAAATAATTCTCCTTATCAGGCTGTGGCAGGCTGCTCCACAACAATAGGTCGTTATTGATGTGTTTGTATTTCTCGAGTATATCTTCCGTAAAAAAGGAATCGATTTTTATGACGGTAAAATCAGCAAGCGTTTTGGATGTATAATTGCCCGGTGCCGGATGCAGGTACATAAATACATCCTGCGATAATTTTTTGCCATTCCATTCCAGTATATCGCTCACCACTTTTTTGCTGCCGCCAAACGGACGGAAGGGAAGAAAATAACCTTCCCTGCCCGGCAGAGGCTGCAAACCGCTTTTCCTGAAAGCTTCTCCAATAAACAGGCCTGCCTTTAATAATTCAGGACGGCCATTACCACGACCTTTTAATGAATCCGACGCCAGCACGTTCATTATGCGACTTACTTCGTTTTCATTAATAGGGTCGGGATGATCCTGCCCGGCTACCGGTAGTTGCAATAAAATCAACGCAACTACCACTACAATTAAACATCGGTGCATACTATTATTTTGAATTGCTTCCTCATATGCGCGTGCTGTATTGGCGGTGTTATTTTTTAACCCGGGGTTCGCAGCGATCTTGGCGGACTCAAACGTTGTTATCGGAGATCTTCTTTCTTAACCCTTGTAGGAGTTTCTTTACCAGCTACAATTGATCTTGAACTCAGGGCTATTGAACGGATGATCATCGTCATATTCTCTATATCCAGGGTTTCGACATGATCCGATGGTTTGTGATAGTGTGGCTCTGCATCCATTTTTGCCGTAGAGATGGTATGTGCGGGCACACCCAGCCTGGCGAGGGTAGCATTGTCGGAGCGGTAAAATAGTTGCTGATCAGGATAGGGATCCGGGTGAAAAATGAAACCGGTTCCTTTCAGGTTTTTTTGCAGAATCGCACCCATATCTGTTTTTTCATAACCGGTAATAAACGCGGTATTCCTACCCCATTTACTTTCCGTACCGATCATTTCAATATTGAACATGGCCATGACCTTCTCGGGCGGAAATTGTTTTGAAAAGTATTGCGACCCAAAGCCACCCGATTCCTCGGCTGTAAATGCGGCAAAGACCAGGGTGCGCTCATTGTCTTTGGTAGCCGCGAAATATTTTGCCAGCAGGATCACCGCGGTGATACCGGCTGCATCATCATTCGCTCCGTTATAGATTGAATCCCCATCAACCGGTTTTCCTACGCCAACATGGTCGTAGTGCCCGGAGAAAATAACATATTCTCCCCTTCTTTTTTTTCCGGGTATCACTCCCACTACATTTGCCAACTTCTGTTCTGCCACTTCATGCTTCGCCTGTATATTAAAGCTCTTCGGTAATTCAGTACCGAGTATAAAGACGACATTCTTATCTGTTTTGAACAGGCTGCGTTTCAGGAAAGTAAGACGGGGGAAATTTTTTGCATAGCTGGTATCGACCAGCACCAGCAGGTTTTTTTGCTCTGCCGCAAAATCAGCTGCCTGCTGAAACAGGTTGCCACCTTTTTGCATCACAGCTGTTTCGTAACCCGATGACTGGTTGATATTGAAATCTGCCTGAGAGGTTACCACGATGATATTTTTGGAATCGACCTCCCGGTTATCAAAGCGTGCTGAAAGGCTTACCTGGCGCGGGCTTACCATCGCGAATTCCTGGCGATAGCTATCACCACCATCCCATGTTTTCAGGCCTGCCGCTTTAAACTCCTCTGCAATAAAATCCGCCGCTTTCTCAATCTCTGGCGAATTCACCCTTCTTCCACGCATTTCATCGGATGCCAGTACACTTTCGATCCGGAGCGCTTCTTTAGCATTAATGATCTCATCTGCTTTTTGCGCCCATAAAAAAGAGGTCATTGAAACCAATAACCCCACGAGAGTTAATTTCTTCATTATTATAAATTCTTATTTTTTGCAACCCTGCTTTCCAATTTTCAGATTCCCCATTTCCACATTTTCAAATTTTCAAATTCCCAAATTTTCAAATTACAAACTCATCATCTCCTTAAATTTCACCGTCTGTCTGCGGCTCACTTCGATCTTTTCACCACCTTTTAACTCCAACAATAGGCCGCCATTGAAATAGGGTTCGATCTTATCGATCATGCGGAGGTTTACAATGTGCTTACGGTTGGCACGGAAGAAAAATTTCTCATCCAGTCTTTCTTCCAGCGCATTGAGTGATTTTAATATGAGTGGCTTATTGGTACCAAAAAATACTTTGGCATAGTTGCCGACACTTTCGAACAGGCGGATATCGCTGAGTTTGACAAACCAGCAGCGCTCACCGTCTTTTACAAATACCTGGTCGTTCTCACCCAGGATACTGTTGTTGGTATATTCCTCTGTGGCACGTGTCTCCCTGTTGTCGGATTGCTGTAGTTTGTGTATGGCATCTGCAAGGCGTTTGGGCTCTACGGGCTTTAACAAATAATCAAGTGCATTTACCTCAAACGCTTTTAATGCGAACTCGTCGTATGCAGTGGTGAAAATCACCTGTGGGGCACGCTCCAGTTCGGCCAGCATATCAAAACCGGTCTTTCCCGGCATCTGGATATCCAGGAAAATAAGATCGGGTTGCTGGCTCTCTATTTTTGAAATGCCTTCCTGCGCATTGGCCGCTTCGTCGATTACTTCTACCTCAGGAAAATCCTGTAGCAGCTTTTTCAATTCCGTCCTGGCCAGGCGCTCATCATCAATGATAATTGCTCTCATGTGAATTGTTTTAAAAATCGTCGCCGACAGGGATCATAACGGTAGCTTCTACCAGTCCGGGTGATGCCTGCCTGATTTCAAATTTAGCTTTATTTCCGTATAAAAGATTCAGCCTGTTGGTGGTGCTGGACAAGCCAAAGCCCTCACCCGTTACATGGCCATTCAGGTACCCGGTATTCTGCACAGAGAGTTCGTGAAAGTTGTCTTTGATAGTCGATATCACCCTTACCACACCACCAAGGATCTGCTTACTGATCCCATGTTTGATGGCATTTTCAACCAGTGTTTGCAACATCATCGGCGGCACCGGAAGTGAAAGGGTATCCTCATCAACCTGGTATTCTATTTTCAACCTGTCTTCAAACCGCATGTTCTCAAGCGCGAGATAATCTTTTACAATAAACAATTCTTTTTGGAATGGCACCGCCTCTGATTTATCGGCCTGCATGCTGCTGCGCAGGATATTGCTGAGTTCGGTAATGGCTTTACGTGCCCGCTCTGGATTTTCGTCCACCAGGGCGCGAATACTATTTAGTGAGTTGAAAATAAAATGCGGGTTGATATGTGCTTTAATAGTCTTCAACTCCAGTTCTTTAACGAGTGACTCCAACTGCAGGGTATCCAGCTGCTGCTTGCGGCTTTTGGCTACATAATGATACACAAAATAGATCAGGCTCCAGATGAAGAACAGGATGAAATATGAAAAAGCACTGCTCAACACGAGCAATAATTTGCTGACCCAGTAACTAACATCGGTCCTTTCGAGCAGTAACACTTCATCCTGCTTGATCAGGTCAAAATAAATCAATGCTTCAACACTCAGGTAGGACACCAAAATGGCGAGACAAAACGTTATGATAAAAAACTGGAATATTTGTTTGTTGAGGCTTTTCTGCAACAGGCCAAAACGAATAATTGCCATGCGCATCAGGTGGGAGAAGATCAGGCCCAGCACCAGGAAGACGCCCAGTCTCTTAAAAAAATCGGGTGTTAACCGGTCGAAAGAGAAGGCAAAAAATGCGTTAATAAGCGCAAATGAACCCCAACCAATAGCCTGGAAAAGCCAGTACTTTGAATTACCAATACGCATAGTTGACAAAACTAACCAATTTGATCTCGGCCTGAAGTTGTAAATGTATCAATGGAAAATAAGTTTTACAAATGGGATGTTTAACAGCTGGAATCAATTGATTTTTAATTGATTTGACTCAACAACTTGTTAAAGACGTTAAGAATTCGTGTTACACGATTTAGATTTTTGCATAAACCATATGCGATCTGTCGGCAAAAATATCAGTGGTCTCAAAATGCTGCATTCCATTACCGGCATTTCGTTTGTACTAACCTTTATTATTAACCCCATTAATATATTACTTTTACAGCCGCTAAACCACTCAAATGGAAATTATACCCGGACCTTTGTTAAAAACCATCGATTCGCCAGCCGATCTCAAGAAACTACCCCGTGAAAAACTTCACCAGGTATGCGATGAGCTTCGCCAATATATTATTGATGTGGTAAGCGTACATGGCGGCCATTTTGGAGCCAGCCTGGGTGTGGTGGAACTGACCACAGCCCTTCACTATGTTTATAATACTCCTTACGATCAGCTGGTTTGGGACGTTGGCCACCAGGCTTATGGGCATAAGATCCTGACCGGACGGCGGGATAGTTTTGTCAGCAACCGCAAATTCAATGGCATAAGCGGCTTCCCCAAACGCAGTGAAAGTGAATACGATACATTTGGAGTAGGTCACTCCTCCACTTCTATTTCGGCTGCATTGGGAATGGCCATGGCGGCTAAATACAAGGGCGAAACCGACCGGAAATGTGTGGCTGTGATCGGCGATGGTGCCATGACGGCGGGTCTTGCTTTTGAGGGCATGAACCACGCCGGTGTAGCGGATACCGACCTGCTGATAATTTTGAACGATAATAATATGGGCATCGACCCCAATGTTGGCGCCCTGAAAGAATACCTGACCGACATCACCACTTCACCAACTTATAACAAGGTAAAGGACGATGTCTGGAAGCTGCTGGGAAAATTACCCGTGGGTAAAAATTTCAGTCGTGCCATGGGGCATAAACTTGCTGAGGGTTTAAAAGGCATGGTAAGCAGCAGCGCCAACCTGTTTGAAGCCCTTAAACTCCGCTACTTTGGTCCTATCGACGGGCACAACGTAGCCAAACTGGTCGATACCTTAAAAGACCTCCGCGAAATACCAGGTCCCAAGTTGTTGCATGTAGTGACAGTAAAAGGAAAAGGCTATGCCCTTGCCGAAAAAGACCAGACCAAATGGCATGCACCCGGCCTGTTTGATAAGATCACGGGAGAGATACAAAAAAAGAAATTTGATCTTCCCCAGCCACCCAAGTACCAGGACGTATTTGGCTATACCATCATTGAGCTGGCTGAAAAGAATGATCGCATATTTGGTATCACCCCGGCTATGCCATCGGGCTGCTCTCTTAAATATATGATGGAAAAAATGCCCGACCGCGCTTTTGATGTCGGTATCGCCGAACAGCATGCGGTAACGGTGAGTGCCGGTATGGCTACGCAGGGCATGAAGGTGTTTTGCAATATCTATTCTTCATTTATGCAGCGTGCCTACGACCAGGTGATACATGACGTGGCCATACAGAAACTGCCCGTCATTTTTTGCCTCGATCGCGCGGGACTGGTAGGTGATGATGGTCCTACCCATCACGGGGCTTATGATATTGCATACATGCGCTGCATCCCCAACATGATCGTGAGTGCGCCGATGAATGAAAGCGAACTACGCAACCTGATGTACACCGCGCAACTGGAGAGCACCCAATCTCCATTTGTGATACGATACCCCCGCGGCGAGGGTGTAATGCCTGACCTGCCACCGGAACAGGGTGGTTGGAAAACGGAAATGAAGGAGATACCAATCGGGAAAGGGCGAAAAATAAAAGACGGTAATGAGATTGCCATTTTAAGCTTTGGCCACCCCGGTAATTTCGCCGCGGCTGCTATCCGCGAATTAAAAAATGATGGACTGAATCCCGCACATTACGATATGCGTTTTGCAAAACCGCTGGATGAAGAATTATTGCACGAGGTGCTGCAGAAATTTGAAAAGATTATCACGGTTGAGGATGGCTGTATCGAAGGTGGCTTTGGTTCCGCCATACTCGAATTCATGGCGCAGCATAATTACAAAAACAATATTCGTATTCTGGGTATCCCCGACGCTATTGTTGAGCACGGCACTCCAAAAGAACTGCAACGTGAATGTGGATACGATGCCCGTGCAATCGCGGAAGCGGTAAGGGATATGATGAATATAACTGTGAAGATTGAGATGCTTCAATAAGGGTAAAAAAATGAACCAGGTCCTGGCTTTTGGCCCGGTAGAAAAATAACTCACGGTTCCCAACCAAATTCGTACACATACAATCCTGATTTTGTAAATTACCGAAGCTTACAGCATTTTAATGCTTCGGGCTTGCATCATATTAACTGCTTACCTGGCCTTACAATTCAGGGCCCTTTCCCAGTCACCCTGGCGAATCGAAAGCCTCGGCGTAGCCGAGGGTCTTTCCGAAGGTTATGTATATGTGATCCACCAGGATAAAAAAGGGTTTATCTGGATCGGCACGCATGGCGGGCTCAACCGTTATGATGGCTACGAATTCAGGGTTTTTCAATACACACCTTTCAATTTTTCTACACTGGGAGATAATGGCGTCTTTTTTTTGAAAGAAGACCCTGTCAATTCGAAATTCTGGATCGGAGGCAGCTCCTGCCTGAATGAGTTCGACCCGGAAACCTTTGTCAATACCCGGTATCGCTTTCCCAATAAACAACTCGAATTTGCCGATGGCGTTTTCATAAACGATCACGAATTACTACTTGCCTGTGAATATGGGGTCTTGATTTTTAATACACAGAGTAAAAAGTTTACCGAAATACCCGTGTACGATGGCGACAACCGGCCGATTGCTATTTCCCGCGTAGAGAATGCCGCCATCGACAAAACAGGCAACGCCATGATCATGTGCAAAACAGGCATCTTTATTTACGACCCTGCAACCCAGTCGTGTAAAAGAAAAACACCAACCAGTCCCGATTTCTCCGCATTTGACCATGCTGGCATTTTCAATGTGCTTCATGACTCCCGCGGCCTTTACTGGATCGCCACCAATAAAATGGGGCTGGTCCGCTTTGACCCGGCAAACCATGAATCGAAAAAACTCGTACTCATTCCTCCCCTTAAACAAGAGACGGTTAGATTTGAAGTGATCGCCGAAGACAGTCGCGGAAATATCTGGGTAGGAAGCTCGCATGGCTTGTTCCTGGTAAATCCCAATACACTTTCTTATGAGTATTTTTCCCGGGAACTCAGTTCTCCCGAAATTAACGCGATCTACGAAGACCGCAACGGTGGTATCTGGATCGGCACCGTAGGTTCGGGCATCAGTAAATTGGAACGACACAACGCGGGATTTAACCATGTAAAGTTGCCAAAAGAAGATGCCGATCTTAAAACCGGTTCCTATGTTATGGGTTTGCAGCAGGATGGAGATGATATCTGGTTTGTCAATATCTGGGACCAGGTGGGGAAAGTTAACCTGGCAAACGGACAGGTTCAGATCCAACATATGCCCGACGGCTATAACTGGTATAGCGAGGGATCCGTTGTAAAAGAAAGGAATGGAGAGCTGGTTGTCTTAAATGGTGAACAACAACTTCGAATTCACAAACAAAAAGGTTTTCTTCAAAATAGTTTAAAACCTACTCCTGGCCTTACACATATTTTCCATTCACCGAATGGGAAAACCTGGTACATGGTGAAAGCGCCGGTTTTGGAAACTTTTTCGCGCAAGGATACTATTTATGGTAACCAGTTTTTCTATGACGCGAAAGAGGATAATAATGGTAATATCTGGATCGGAAGCAGCCGTGGCCTGATCCGGTTTGATGTAAAAAATAATAGTTTCACCCATTTCCAGCACGACGATAATAATACAAATACCGTATCATCCGACTTTATTTATTCGCTCGAACTGGATGACAGCAGCCATAATATCTGGATGGCGGCTTATCATGGCGGTCTTTGCAGCTATCATATTCCTTCGGGAAAATTTAGTCATCTCAGCACAGAAGATGGAATGCCCGATAATATTGTCTATGCGCTGGAAAAAGACAACCATGGCCATTTATGGTTTAGCAGTAATGCGGGATTATCAGCCTACAACCCCCATACAAAAACTTTTCGCAACTATGGCGTACGTGACGGCCTGATCAACCATGAATTCAACCGGCGGGCAAGTTTTAAAAATGACCAGGGCTGGTTATTCTTTGGTGGTATCTCGGGAATAGATTATTTCCACCCCGACTCCATCATCAAAACCAGCACCATACAGAATCTATCCTTTACCGGTTTTAGTGTGTTTAACAAAACTTATACCCCAACAAATAAAAATGGATTTCCGTATATAGAACTAAAACACAGTGACCGGAATATTTCGATCCAGTTTGCTTCGCTTGACTACAGTGAACCAGGAAAGATACAATACGCATACCGGCTTGATGACAATGAATGGATAAAAACCGGCAACCAGTACAAACTTTCAATTTCTGCTTTATCCAAAGGAATGCACCGGCTATCTGTTCGCTCCACCAACAGCGAAGGCGCCTGGCTCGACAATGAAATTTCCTGCATCATCATGGTACAACCAGCCTGGTGGCAAACCTGGTGGTTTAAGTCGATAGTCGCAGCAATGCTGGCAGGCCTGTTCATCGGAGGCGTAAGATTTTATTACCGCCGAAAACTTGAAAAGCATAAAGCCGAATTGGAGAAACAGCAGGCCATCGAAAAAGAAAGGACCCGGATCGCGACTGATATGCACGATGATCTGGGTGCTGGTTTATCGAGGATCAAATTCCTGAGTGAAACGATCGCTATAAAAAAGATGAAACAGGAGTCCGTTGAAACGGACATCAACAGCATTCGCGAATATTCACATGAAATGATCGATAAAATGGGTGAGATCGTTTGGGCCCTAAATGAAAAAAATGATTCCCTGAGTGATCTGCTTTCTTTTACCCGATCGTATGCCGTGGAGTACCTTACGCAGCACGGCATCAACGTCCGGGCTGAGATTGGCGAAGAGGTGCCTGCGAGATTTGTAACTGGTGAATTTCGTAGAAATGTTTATCTCGCCGTCAAGGAAGCGTTGCACAATATTGTGAAACATGCACAGGCTAACGAGGTGCTGATCAATTTTTCTGCAACGAATGGTTTAACCATTACCATTCAAGACAACGGCAAGGGGTATAACCTCGGGCAGGGGCGTCCTTTCAGCAATGGGCTGGGAAACATGAAAAATCGGATGGAGCACATTGGTGGTAACTTCGAAATAATAAATTCAAATGGAACCAAAGTAAAGCTATGGGCGCCACTACCGCGATACCTTTCGTTCTATTGAAACGCGACTCCGAGCTGATTATATTCGGCAAATAGAAATGAGTATAACGCTGGCAATAGTAGAAGACCTCGACGAGGTAAGGGATGGCTTGAAGAATTTTTTGGCCTTGAGCCCGGAGTTCAGGATACTTGACACTTTCAAAACAGCGGAGGAAGCGTTATATGAAATACCCCGCCTTCGCCCGGATATCGTAATTATGGACATCAACCTGCCCGGTATGAATGGTATTGAATGTATCAGGCAATTAAAAGGGAAGTGCCCATCCACCCAGTTTATGATGTTTACTGTTTATGAAAATGATGAAAAGGTCTTCGAGGCCTTAAAAGCCGGCGCTTCGGGTTACCTGCTGAAAAATACAGGCTTGTTACATATGGCGGAATCACTGATGGAACTTCACCATGGCGGAAGTCCGATGAGCTCAACCATTGCCCGCAAACTGGTATCCATCTTCCGGGAAGAACATGCCGAGCAGGAGCCGACGGTGGCGCTCAGCAAACGCGAAAACGAGGTTTTGCAATGGCTTTCAAAAGGATTGTTGTATAAAGAAATTGCCGACCGCCTGGGTATATCCGTCAGTACAATCAGGCAACATATACATAAGATATACGAAAAATTGCATGTTCAAAACCGGACCGAAGCGATCAATAAAGCGTTTGGAAAACATTGAAAACCCGATGAGGTTTCAGCACGTGTTCTTCGCGTGGACATGCTAAATATGGTCCCGGCGATCGGTATCGCGATTGTGTACGCTATTCCCTCATTTTTATGAAGAAATTATTTCTTATACTACTAGTTTTCACTGGCATTTTTGAAGTCTATCCCCAGGGAAATGACAGCATAGAGCTGCGCTTTCTCCCCCTTCCGGATTCAACAAGCCTCGGTACTCCGGCTGGGAATAAAACAAGTAAATTGATAGGCCCCGACGGTGGCATAATTAGTTCTGATGACGGGAAACTGGAACTAGTCTTTCCCGCCGGAGCGTTGGATATAGCAACTGATATCAGCATTCAGCCTATAACACCGGTTATACCTAATGCAAACAAAGCGTACCAATTTGAACCTTCGGGCATCCGGTTTCAAAAACCCGTCCAACTTATTTTTCGCTATAGCGATGAAGAAGCTGAAGCCTGTCCTCCAGAGTTAAAATTTATGGCCTTACAGGATCACCATGGGAAATGGGATTACCTGAGCTATGAAGAGTGGGATAGCGCCACAAATAAACTCATCGGCCATATTTCACATTTTTCAGCTTTTGTGAATGGAAATGAAGTGGAGTTAAATGTTACCAGTGTAACCTTAAAGGTGGGTCAATCTCACCTGTTTGCGCTAAACATCGTTCAACCTCCAGTGTCAGCCGCCGACGCCGGTGAGGATGAGCTCGCAGCTCTTCCCAAAACTATCGATCGCGGCAACCGGCTTGCTGTTTGGAAAGTGAATGACCACACGGGGGGCAGCACACGTCATGGAACTGTTACCGCCATCCCAGGACAGCCCATTAAAGCAAACTATAAGGCGCCTTCGAAATTGACCGCTGATACCATAAAAGTACAGCTGGAACTGAATGATGTATTTGTGGAAAATATAACGATCCGTACAGCCCGAAGAGGAAGAATGACCAGGCGTGTAACGCATCTGTCAAAACTGGCAACCTTTACATGCAGGGTAAAACTTTATGATGAGTTTAAAGTAACCGTAAATCATCAAATAAAAGTGGATGGTGGAGAAATGGCAGATACATCCGTTTTCCGCCTGAGGGTAGGAATTGAAGATCGGGTAAGTATCTCCGAGATTAAAAACCAGTTAGCCAAAGTTCATATCAGGCAAACGCGGTGCAGAGCAATTCATGTTAATGCAGCCACCTGTGTAGGATTGATAAATGTAGCTGGAATTAGGACCTCCAGTCTGTTTCCGACGCCGGATGGCCTGGTAAAGGTAAATGTGTTTTTTAGCCCCGCGCCACTGGTTTTGCCAGTCATTAATTTTCCACCCTGCGGCAGTAACCTTGCCTCGCCAACAACGCCGCCATTTATTTCGCAAAATGCATTCCCGGTATGGCTAAATTTCGAAGCCAAAAATGAAAAACAACTTATAAGCCTATCCACGAATACTGTGGTTACCAGGCGGCACAACCCGGAAGATGTTATCGCGACCATAGAACCCATACGTGACTAAGCAACGTAACTACGGCGCCGACTTAAATATCCTTTGGCGAGAACGGAAATCCCATCATAGTCCATGCTTTGAGAAAATTCAATAATCATGTAATCTAACATCATGTTCACCGATAACTTTTGTTCTATTGAAACAGCATCAGTAATAATGTAAGTTTAATTGCCAACCTGGACAGGGAACTGGGAATTGGGGATTCGGAATTGGGCCCCTAATTACTAATTACAAATCATTGTTGTCCGGGGAAACGCTGGCCTCGGAAAACGAAACAAGAAAATTACGGACTAAGCCGTCTTTACGCTAAGGGTTAAGCGAGCGGTCG
>JAEYOL010000243.1 GCA_023411775.1 Bacteroidota bacterium
TTCCACCACTCAGAGTAAAATTGACGATCACGGATGCAATAAACCCATCTGTAAAAATATTTCGCAGGGAAGGATTGTATTTGATAAGTGTATCCAGGCTATCCCTTCTCACGATCTGGGAATACTCAAAGTTGGGCACCTTTACATTGAGTAATACTTTTCGCCGCTGGAATTCGTAACCCCAGGAGCCATTGATAGTGGTCAGATTATAAAGCAGCCTCCTCTCCGTATTTGCAGCTGAGAATGAAAATATCGTTCTGAAATTATCCCGGAATCGCTCGGGAATGAGTTTCGAACCCGGTACAAAACGGGGGAAGTATATATTATGACCAAAACTTAGCTGTTGGGTTTGCACAAACTGGCCGCCACTCCTGGTATTTCCCAATTCCACACCATAACGCAGGTTGGTATTGGTCATATTGGCTGCTTTTGCAAAGTTCCTGTTTTGCAAACCTACCGTCACACCCACACCAAACAGGTTGCCAGAAATGGCGCTCTGATTGATACTTCCTTCCAGGTTGGTGCTGAAAGAATATTTCTTGGCAGGTGTAAGTCGTATCACAAAATCTACCGTGTCGGTATTCTTACGGGGAACCTGGTCAATGCTCACCATGCGCCAGGTGCCCAGGGTGTTGAAGCGGTTCATCGTTCGGATATATCTTCTTTGCCGGTAAAGACTATCACGTGGCAGGTAAATATTGACTGGGAAAATTTTTGGTTTAAAACGGTTGCGATGTTGAATTACTTTGATGCCATCCACCGTATCAACGCGTGCTGTTAATCCCAGCGTATCGTAAATATAATCGGGGTAGATCGTCACATCACCGATATAAAAACGCGTCAGCTTTGCACTATCAAGGCTTCTTAAACGTATTTCAAGGTTGGCGGTGGGGTTCTCTCTTCTTTCACGCAATCGCTGCAGCGCGAGGAATTGCTCAAATGGATCAAGACTTGGTTGGAGAAAGGATATATCCAGGGTGTCCCAAAGTCCCACCAGTTCATCGCGGGTAAATCGCAGGTAACCCGAATTGCGGTATAATTCGGTAAGACGATCCAATTCCGCAGAGATGGGGTTTTTGGCAAACGGTGCTCCTTTTTTGATAAAAGCCTGGTGACGGGCTGAATCGGTGATATGCTGCAGGTCTTCATGGCGCTGGTTATAAGAAACGGAGTCCAGCTTTACCTGCTTTCCAGGCTTTACAAAGAAATCGACTGTGGTACGAAACTGGCGTTTTTTTTGGTGACGTTTTTTTTGGCGAACCGCAGCACTATAATCTATCGTATCGTTGAAATAACCCAGTGAGCGAAGCAATGCCTGCATAAAGATGATCGATTTCTCCGCATTGCTGCTATCATACACGGGTGGCGTCTTCATGACGCTCCACAAAAGTTTATCGAGTTTACGAACCTGCATGCTATCGTCGAGCTGATCTTCAAGGCTTGAGACAAGCTGGTTTTTCTGTTCGTTTGAAAAATTGCCTATTAAGTTGATATTTGTTTTGTAAACAAAGGGTTTGTCCGGTTGATATTTTTTAACGATCGTGCAGGAGGCAAGCAATACAATAATTGAAAAGGCAACAATTGCGTAGCAGGAGATCTTATAAAATAAAGGCTTGCCCGATAACATAATTAAATTGAGAGAACATGCTTGGTAAATCGCAGACCAAATATATCCAAAGTTTAGGCCACAAAAAAGTAAGGGACGAGGAGGGTGTGTATATCGCTGAGGGTCCCAAGATCGTAGGTGAACTCCTGGCATCACCATCTGCCCAAATTCTAAAGGTATTTGGGCTGCATGACTGGATCGACGCAAACAATCAGCTTCTCTCTAACACTGAAATTGTCGAAATCGATGAACAGGATTTGACAAAAATTTCACAGCTTACTACACCTAATAAAGTACTTGCCCTTTTAAAAAAGCCGCAGGCGCCCGTCTCTTTTACATTAAAAAACCAGGTCTCGCTGGTGCTCGATACAATCCAGGACCCGGGCAACCTGGGCACCATCATTCGTATTGCTGACTGGTTTGGTATTACCCAGCTTGCCTGTAGCCGTGATTGCGCCGATGCATACAATCCTAAAGTAGTGCAGTCAACCATGGGAAGCATTGCCAGGGTGCAATTGCTTTATACAGATCTTACCGACTGGCTGGAGGCGCAAAAAGATGTTCCCGTTTATGCGACCGTATTAGATGGAGAAGATATAACCAGGGCAGGCAGGATCAGGGAAGGACTGATTGTGATCGGTAATGAATCGAAAGGGATCAGTGAACTCATTTTACAACGTGTCGATAAAAAGATCACCATCCCCCGCAAAGGAAAAGCGGAATCGCTGAATGCTGCGGTGGCGACGGGGATTGTGTTGTCGCATTTGATCTAGATGCTGGATGCTGGATACTGGATGCTTGTTGACGGAGGTTTCTGGCTCCCCTCTCCCCGGGGAGAGGGGTTGGAGGTGAGGCCGGTACTGGATTAGCTGAAGCGGATGGCTTTGACGGGTTGAATTTTTCTTACTAGTACGGAAGGGATCATGAGGACCAGGAAGCAGACTATAAGCGTCCCGAGACAGATCGCGGCAACCTGCCACCATACGATCTTAACAGCGGCCTCGCTGAGATAGTATGCATCTTCCTGTAGTTTTATAAAACCGGTGGCGTCCTGCAGGTAGAGGAAGCCAAGACCGATGGCGGCGCCAATGATGATACCCGTTATGGTTATGATCAACGAATGACGGAGAAATATTTTTTGTACTGTCCAGTCAGTAGCGCCAAGTGCTTTAAGTATTCCGATCATTTGTATACGTTCCAGCACCAGGATGATCAGGCAGGTGATCAGGTTAATGATGGCAACGATGATCATAAACCCGATCAATACATTCCGGGTGATATCCTGCATACTTAACCAGTCGAAGATATTAGGTGATATATTTCTTACACTTTGTGTATCCCAGTCGGGTGGGAATGATTCCATATAATAAATATCATCTGCCACCCTGTTGATCTGGTGATAGTCTTTTAAAAAGATCTCGTAACCACCTACCTGTTCCTCACTCCATCTTTGATCACTCTCCCTGTCGATATTGAGGCGCTGGATCAGCCTGATATCGCCGATGGCAAAAGTTTTATCATATTCCTCAATGCCGGTTTTGTAAATACCGGCAATGGTCAGCCGGTCGGGACGCAGACTTCCATCAGGACGAATAAAATAAATAAAAATGCGGTCGTTGAGTTTGAGTTGCAACTGGCGGGCTGTGTACTCCGACAACATGATCTCGCGGCTATAAGTGCTGTCGTTGAAGGCCAGGTAACGCCCTTCGCGCATAAACCTTCGCAGGTTGTTGAAATCATAGCTGCTGTCGATTCCCTTTAATAAAACCCCTTCGATCTCATCTTTTGTTTTCAGGATAGCATATTTTGTGGCGAATGGGTGAACGCTTTGAATATCCGGATTTTTGCGGATCTCATCAATAAGGCTGTCATTTTTTTGCAAGGGTATTTCTTCGGCGATCAGTGCTTTGAACGGCTGCTTTTCCTGGATGCGGATATGTCCCCAAAAACTGAAGACCTTCTGGCTTACCTGTTCCTGGAAACCGTTGGCAAAAGCAAGTGTGATGATCATGACTGCCACACTGATCACCGTGGCCACGATAGACAGCCGGATAATAAACCGGGAAAATGATCGCTGTTGATTAAATGCGACCCGGTTTGCAATAAAACCTGCAACCTTCAAAATGAATTGTTTGTCTTAACTTCAAAAATAAGCTGATAACGGATGAAAACATTATTTACGTCTCTTTTACTCTTTGTTTTTTTTACGGGTAAATCACAAATTCCCGACCATATTTACCAGTCCAATATACAGGCCGTCAAACTTCATAAATATGGCGATATCTATGGTTATCCCATCATTGCCCTGAACAGCGGCGATCAGCTTGAACTGCATTTCGACGACCTCGATGCGGATGTTAAAAATTATTATTATACTTTCCAGCTATGCAATGCTGACTGGACACCGGCCAGTCTTCCTGGGTTTGATTATATCCGCGGGTTCCAGACCAACCGGATCAATACTTACCGTTATTCATCCATTTCATTTACCCGCTACACCCATTACCAGGCTGTTTTTCCCGATCGTAGTTCGGGCATTACCCGCTCGGGCAATTATATGCTGAAGGTTTTTTTGAACAGCGATACATCCAACCTCTATTTTACAAAAAGGTTCATGGTTGTTGATAATAAAGTATCGATTGCCACACAGGTCAAACAGCCTTTTAATTCGCAGCTATTCCTCACCGACCAGCGTATCCAGGTGATGGTGAATACAGCCAATGCAAGGATCAATAACATGTCGCCACAGGATCTGAAAGTGGTGGTACTTCAAAATAATATCTGGCCTACGGCGGCTTATCTGAACAGGCCTACTATTTACAGGGGCAACTATTTTGAATATAATGATGATAACAGCAGTTTCCAGGCAGGGCGGGAGTGGCGCTGGATCGACCTGCGTAGTCTTCGCCTGATGAGTGATCGTATGGAAAGACTGGTTGATACTAATGATGCGCGGACGGAAGTGTATGTAAAGCAGGACAGGGAACGAAAAAGCCTGATCTATGTGTACTATCGCGATCTGAATGGCATTTATACCATTGAGAACATGGATGGTAATCACCCATATTGGCAGAGTGATTATGCCTATACGCATTTTAGTTTTATGCCGCCCGGTGGACGTCCTTTTGCAGGGAAGGATGTTTATTTATTTGGTGAACTCACCAATTACCTGCCCAATGATGTTTCCCGCATGGAGTTTAATGAGCAGGAGGGTGTGTATGAAAAAACTTTATACCTGAAACAGGGCTATTACAACTACTCTTATATTACCCTTGATGCCGGGAAGGCACCGGGTAATCGTTTTTCATTTGAAAATACCGAAGGTAATTTTACAAATACCGAGAACAGTTATACGGTGCTGGTCTATTTCCGTCCTTTCGGTGCCAGGGCTGACGAGCTGATTGGGTTGGCCTACCTTAATA
>JAEYOL010000253.1 GCA_023411775.1 Bacteroidota bacterium
GAGTTATCACGAGCTGGAACCCGGCCGCAGAAAAAATGTTTGGATTTTCTGCGGAGGAAATGATCGGGCAGCCGATCATACGCCTGATTCCTCCTGACCGGCTGGATGAGGAAGTTTATATTATTAACCGGATATCTTCCGGTGAACGGGTGGAACATTTTACGACCCTTCGTCAAACAAAAGACAAGCGGCTTATAGATATCTCGCTTACTATTTCTCCCATCAAAGATTCCCGGGGTAGAATAATTGGGGCTTCCAAAATTGCAAGAGATATTACCAAAAGTAAACTCGAGGAGCAAAGGCTTATCCAGAGCGAGAGAAACCTTAATGAGTTGGCCAATGCCATGCCGCAACTGGTATGGATCAATGATGCTGCCGGAAATACGATTTATTTCAATGACCGGTTTGAGGAGTTCGGTGCTCAGCCTGTAGATGGACCGGGATGGCGGGCGTTTTTACATCCTGATGACCTGGCTGCCACAAAAGAAGAATGGGAATTTGCCAGCAAAAGCGGTGTTAAATTGGTGATGGAACACAGATTCCGGGTGGCTGATGGGGAGTATCGCTGGCATCTTACCCGAAACATCCCCTATCGCGACGAGCAGGGAAATATTACAAAATGGATCGGTACTTCGACGGATATTGATGATATGAAACGAATGGCTATACGTAAGGACGATTTTCTGTCTGTAGCCAGCCATGAATTAAGAACACCCATCACACTTATCAAAGCTTATTCACAATTATTGCGCGACGCATATCGCAACTCAGACGATACCTTCCTGTCAAATGCATTGACAAAACTGGAAACCCAGTCCAATAAGATGACCAAGCTGGTGACGGACTTCCTGAAGCTCTCAAAAATAGAATCCGGTAAACTTCAGCTTAGTCCTGAAAAGTTTTTTATCGATGATTTGGTGAAAGAAATTTCGTCGGAGATACAATTTGTTTCTGTCAACCATAAGATCATCGTGGAAGATTCTCAAAAAGTAGGTGTGAATGCTGATAAGGAGAGGATATCACAGGTTATTGCCAATTTCCTGAACAATGCGATCAAGTATTCGCCAGGTGCCGACACCGTTATGGTCAGTATAACAGCAATAGGTAGCCAGGTAAAAGTGTCGATAAAAGACAAAGGCATTGGCATTCGCCCGGAAGACCATCAAAAGATATTCGAACGTTTTTACCGCGCCAAATCCACCGGTATTCCATTCTCGGGTTTTGGAATTGGCCTTTATATTTCTGCTGAGATCATTCGCCTGCATAAAGGCGATATCGGTGTAGAAAGTGAATTTGGAAAAGGTTCCACTTTTTACTTTACATTGCCGATAGCCGAGTAATCCTTATTTTTAGCGAAACAACGATAGATGCGCAAGAAAGTGCTGATATATGATGATGACACCGATTTGCTGGAAGTATGTTCGCTCATTTTGCAATCCCGCAATTTCGATGTGATCACGAAGGACAAGTGCACGACTATATTAAATGACCTGGAACAACACCAGCCGGATGTGATCCTCATGGATAACTGGATCCCGGATATCGGCGGCGTCAAAGCTACCCGCATGATCAAGGATTCGGGAGAGTTCAAACATATCCCAGTTATATTTTTCAGCGCCAATAATGATGTGAGTGAAATGGCCTCTAATGCAGGTGCTGAATACTCGCTTCAAAAACCTTTTGAAATCTCCGAACTGGAAAGTATCGTGGTGAAAGCTGCAGATACTTACATGAATGGAAACTAGGATATTCGTGAGTTAAGAAACCTCGACGTACACAGCGGGCACTGCGAAATGAGGGATGCGATCATACCAATCATAATAATCATATCAATCCGCGTTCCCCCGTTCTACAAACCGAGGGCTCCCTGGTTTATATTAAGTTTCTCCGTGTTCCCCGTGCCCGCCGTAGTTCATTTGTATCCCTGAGTTGAATAACCACGGCGCAAACCAGGCAACAAAAAAACAGGACCCTGAAAAGTCCAGGATCCTGTGTATATCGTAAAGACCGCGCTGCCTTTATTTTTTTACAAACCTCAGCACCCCGGTTTGTGAACCTGCGGTATAGCGTATGAAGTAAACTCCATTTGCCAGATGGCCGACGGGAATACTCTTCCTGCTTTGCAGATCACTGATCGTTTCGCGATGCAGGGTTTTCATATCCGCGCTGAATATTTCGATCTCAGCTTTGCCGGTCAGCTTACCGAAATCAATGGTTACTGAATTTGTAGCCGGCACGGGAAATATCACGGGTTTGCCAGCGACCGGGTCTATTTGAAGTGAAATAATCCTGCTGTATTCAAACCTGCCATCCAGGTCAGTTTGTTTCAAACGATAATAGTTAGTTCCTATTGGTGGATTGATATGGGTAAATTCATAATGCTGTGCCGACTCCGCATTGCCCTGTGATGCCACCCAGCCGATGCGGGTGAAGTCATTGCCGTTTCGACTGGTTTCTATGTCAAAGCCCCGGTTATTGTTTTCTGAAGCAGTACTCCAGTTGAGGACAACATTCCGGTTATTATCGATCTTTCCGTTAAAAGTAGTTAGCACAACCGGGAGCGTGACACCGCCATCTACCAGGAAAAATCTTGAGAAACCCGTAAAGCTTGCCGTGAATACAGTGGTACCGGATCCAAGTGTCGTCACAATAGGAGTGATCAACATGGTGTTTCCGGGGTTTGATAAGGCAACGGAGGCTGCCGATGTTTTCGCCAGTCGCAGTGTGGCAGGATTTTTACCGGCCAACTCGGCGTTGGTAAAATAAAACGAGACGGTATAGGAAGTTGTACCACCGTTTGAGGCGGGGTCTACGTGGAACACCTTGCCGGAGCGTTCGCCACCCATATAACTCTGCCAGGTAGTACCTGCTTCTTCCAGGCTGGTGGATACACATCCAAGCGATGCATCCACATCGGTAAGCCGCATCATCAACCGGTCATTGTTCGAATAGAAATAATCGCTGCTGGATGTACCAATATGCAGGCTAGATTCAGAAGCGAGTGTTGTTTCTATCTCGGTGCCCTCAGCATTATTACCAAGTTGAATGATCGGTTTGCGACCAAGATTAAAGACGCTGACCGAAGTAAATGACTGCGCGCAACTGATGCCATTTTGGTAATACATATTTCCCTGAGATGCCGTCCCTCCATCTACGTATGCCCTTATCACATCGGGATTATTTCCAGCATCTGCAACACCGTTATCGAAACAGATTTCAATGGCTACACTGCTCAGTCCATCCCAGGCAAAGGCCGTAGAGAATACAAAATTATTCCAGCCGGCAACAGTGGAATAAGAAGCCGAATTGTACACCGTTGTCATGCCACCCACAACAGACACACTGCCATCGTATAGGTACTCCAGGTCGGTTTGTGCCATACGGATTGTAAGGTTGTTAAAAGGCCTGGTGCTGAGTTTTGAGTGGACAAATAATTGCAATGATGTGAGGCTACCAGGCACCACACCAGCGTCCAATAGTTCACTCGCTTTATACAGGTATTGGGCACGCTGGCTCGTAAGTCTCGCGTCAAAAGGTGTTGAACTAACCGTTGAACCGGCTACACCGATCGCATAGGTGCCTGAAGAAGTGCCATTAGGAGCAATATCATTATCAGTGAGGCTAATGGTGAACGTAGGCGTCGTCGATCCTTTGGATGCATCGCCTCCACCGCTATTGACTGTAAAATCAATGATGATATTTTCTGCCGGTTCTACATCATAGTCGTCGAAGATCCTGACGATAAAACTTTGGGCAGCGGTGGAACCTGCGGCAAACGTCAACAAATTACTTGGAGTGGTAAAGTTGCCATTTGTGGTCACCTCGTAGTCGATGCCTTTGACAGCTGTTCCACCAAAACTGAGGGTTGCGGTTGCCGCAGCAGTAGGTGCCGCTCCAATCGCCATTTGATAAGTATAATCGGTGTACGTCCGGCAGCCATCCTGGGTACCTGCCAGGTTTTCAGATCTCGAAGCGGCTGCCTGGCTGAAATTGATGGTTGTGCCGCAGGGTGTCAGGGCCAGGTTGCCGGGATCGGTGAGACTGGCACGGGAAGGCAGCAACAATGCTGCCTGTGCACGATCTTTTTGTCCATTGGTAAAAAGCCGGTAGCAATTCGTATAGGACATGAAATTGCTTTCGGTATTGATCGAATAATTGTTCGGACTTGCACAGCCATTGGCGCCGGTACGGCAGGAAAAATTGAATAAACCAGATACAGTGTTATAGTTTCTCGAAATAGGGTCAGTATCACAGACCTGGTCGCCCTGCGTGGCACAGTTTGTATTTGTCGGGCACTGGGTGTCGTTATTTGAACCCTGGAAAGGATGGTATA
>JAEYOL010000297.1 GCA_023411775.1 Bacteroidota bacterium
GGTCCGGTTTGCTTTCCGGTAGGAGGATTTAAATACATAGGGAATACCCAGCCGGGCACAAATAGATTTTACTTTTTCAGCCACTTCTGCCAGCAATTCCTCACTTTCTATTACACATGGTCCTGCAATCAGAAAAAAATTCTTTTCGTCATAAGACTGGCCTTTAAATAAATCCTTCAGAAATGTTTCCATGGCGCAAAGATAATATACCCGGCGGTTACCCGTCGGTTAATTAGTGCTTTGATGAGCAAACAAACTGTTTTGTATGTAGGTTTGCTGGCGAAATTCGATATATGACCAAAGAAAAAATCCTGGTAATTGGCGCCAGCGGGCAGATAGGAGTGGAACTTACCCTCGCGCTACGGAAAATTTATGGTAACAGCAATGTGATCGCTTCAGACCTGCGTGAGCAAAATCCCCTGCTGGAAGGTACCGGCCCCTATGTGAGTCTTGATGTAATGAATAAGGAAATGCTGCATGTACAGGTGATCCGTCAAAATATTACACAGGTCTATCTTCTTGCGGCCATCCTGTCTGCCACCGGGGAGAAAAACCCGGGCCTGGCCTGGCATCTCAATATGCAGGGACTGCTCAATGTACTTGAAATTGCCAGGGAAGAAAAACTACACAAGGTATACTGGCCGTCTTCAATAGCTGTTTTCGGCCCGACCTCCCCGCGAAAAAATTGTCCGCAACAAACCGTCATTGAGCCCATCACTGTTTATGGCATCAGTAAGTACGCGGGCGAATTCTGGTGCAATTATTACCATATGAAGTTTGGCGTGGATGTGCGAAGCCTTCGCTACCCTGGACTGATCTCCTACAAATCTGCGCCGGGTGGCGGCACAACGGATTATGCTGTTGAAATATTTCATGAAGCGCTGGAAGAAGAAAAATATGAATGTTTTTTAAAGGAAGATACATACCTGCCCATGATGTATATGCCTGATGCGATCCGCGCAACTATTGAATTGATGGAAGCGCCTGAAAATAAGATCGGGGTTCGTACTTCATACAATATTTCCGCGATGAGTTTTTCTCCGAAAGAAATCGCGGTTGAGATCAAAAAGCATATACCGGCATTTAGCATGATCTATAAACCGGATTACCGCCAGGTAATCGCGGAAAGCTGGCCTCAGAGCATTGATGATAGCGTGGCACGTAGCGACTGGGGTTGGAAGGAAGAATTCGACCTACCTGCCATGACAAAAGACATGCTAGAAAATCTTAAACCAGGTGATGGTGAAACAGCTGATTAGAATCGGTAGGCGACTGGTGTTGATTAGCGACCTTTTACGATACTGAATCCGTTAAATTTTTGAATTGGGATTTGTTCTATATGTACATGCATCACGACTGCATGTTCAGGCCCTTTATGACACCATTCCACCAATTTCTTTATCTGTTCTTCGGTTCCGGTGGCAATGATTTGTACGGAACCATCGGACCTGTTTTTTACTTCGCCTGTGATGCCGGCCTCGAGGGCTTTGGTTTTGGTGGTTTGCCGGAAAAACACACCTTGTACCAGTCCTTCAACGACGATTGAAACTGTTTGAAGCATGATTTAAAATTGGATCAAACCAACGATTTGTTCCAGGTATTCCTGGTCGGTAGAATCAAATTGATCATATTCCGAACTATCGACATCGAGTACTGCAATAACTTCGCCATGTTGAAAAACCGGAACGACGATTTCTGATTTTGATAAACTGCTACAGGCAATATGGCCGGGAAATTTTTCAACATCAGGCACAATCAATGTTTTCTTTTGCAACCAGCTCGATCCACAAACACCTTTACCTTTTTTGATGCGTGTGCAGGCTACCGGCCCCTGGAAAGGCCCTAATACCAATTCATCGTTTTTTACCAGGTAGAACCCTACCCAGAACCAGCCAAACTGTTCCTTCAGTGCGGCCGCGGTGTTGGCGAGGTTTGCGACAAGGTCTGATTCGCCGTCCAGCAATGCTTTGATCTGTGGTAATAAAGACTGGTATTGTTCCTGTTTACTGCCCGTAACGATAGAGAGATCTTCTGCCATGTTGCAAAGATAAGTTGATCATGGTTTTGTGGTGAACTCACAACATGAACAGGCTATTGAAAATCCGCTTTTACCTGGTGAATTATTGGCCCAGCGTTATTTCCCTTAAAAAATAACTTCCATGCTTTGTTCGTCCGGGAATGGCCAGGGGCAGTGGTTGCCTGTATTGCGTAGGGTCTTTTACTATAAGTTCGAGGCGATAGCTTCCCGCAGGCAGATCGGCTGGCAGTACAAACTCATCCGTTATTGTAGTACTCTTGCTTGCGGGTAGAAAAAGTTTAGGTCGAAAAGCTGAGTGTCCTTTCCAAACAACACTATCACTGCTATCCCTGAGCTCAAAAAAGCCATCCCACACTTCATAAGTAGGTGCAACACCGATATTTTTCCAGTCGAGTGTAGCCTGGAAAGCCACACCAGGTGTTAGGTTGGCAGGAATATTAGCTTTTTCCAAAATGATTCGGTATCCGGCCCTTTTAAAAGCAGCTCTTGCGTTTTCCTGAGCACACTCCGGCATTTCTATACCCCAGTTACCATTACCAATCGAACTGGCACCGTATTCTTTTACCTGGTTTTCCAGGTCCCAGTATGCGCAGCGTCCGTCCCGGTTCACGTAACGCGGAGGTTCACCTGTAATAGGAGATGTTTTGTATCGTGAACGGATCAATTCGCTGAGCGGGGCTCCGTCAGTAGTCCTTTTTCGATTATTCTTTAAAATATTATCGAGATAACCATCCGTGGCGCCCCACTGATCGCGTCGCCAGCCGAGTGGTCCCCAGGCATTGCGGGTGGTTAGTGCATAATGCGCCAGTTCAACAGGATTCATGATCGTACCAACCTGTTCGGCATCAAATGCCGCGATCATAAGTACCAGGGGCCATTGATCAAACACCTGTGTATGATGATCGATGATGGTCTTTAATGTTGTCAATTCAGCCCTTCTTCCCTTCGGATATTGATTGACGTGCTTTACAAGGCCGGAACTATGCCATTCGCCATAATTACCAAAACCTCTTATATCGATACAGTATATCGCATCCCTGTATGAAATCGTTTTACCTTCCAGCGGTCCTTGCACCGCAGTATAAGAAGATGACATGATATGATCATACAGAGCCTGGTGTAATGCCCTTAACCGATCGAGGTAATACTGGCTATTCCAGTTAGGAACCCAAATGCTATCAGGACTAAGCCAATCCTGTTGCTCTTTTGGTGCAGCCTGCATCAAACGGTGCAGGTACAGGGGATAAGCGGATACACCACCATCAAATTTTAGAACGCCTTCCGCATCGTCACCATAGCAGGTCATGATGCCAAACGATAGCTTTTGCCCGTTGTCGATGGCGTCTTTAACCAGACCGTCGAAAAAAGCCCATTTATAAGTTCCCTGCGCCGAATCTTCCAGCATATTCCAGGTAAAGCGATAATAGACATCGAGGGCCTTATGGACTGAGTCAGTACCGGGATAGGGAATGGCTTCTGTACCATTATGCCATTGCTCCGCACCCCGGCCCGGCGACAACAGGTCTGGCTCACCGTACGGGATCTGCTCGAATATGATATCATCGGGGCTGTGCGCCGATTGTGAATAGGTGCATCCCGACGTGAGTATGATCGTCGAAATAATTAAAAACAAGTTTGTTCTCGTCATACCTAAGCCATTGCCTGTTTTAAAAATGGGACGGTTATTTTCCAAACAGCAAGTTTCACTACTTCTGCAAATTTACATGCGAAGTAAATATAAGCTTTGGTCTGATCAATCCATAGCATCTCCAGGTTATATCATCAATGAGCCGGTTACTGAATGATAAGTTTCCTGGTCGCTGAAAATCCGTTTGTTTGCATTTTATAGAAATACAATCCTCCCTGCAGCGAGGTTTTTTCCAGTTGAACAGTATACGTACCCGCGTCCTTCCAGCCATTGACCATAGATTTTATCAACCTGCCATGTATGTCGTATAGTGCAAGGTTCACCGTACCAGGCTTTGCCAGGCTATATTTAATAGTTGTAGTCTGGCCAAACGGATTTGGATAGTTTTGTTCCAGGCTGTTTTCAACTACCACCGTCGGATTTGTGTTAGCTACAGCAACCTCTTCCGTGCCCGATTGACCCGATGACCTGCTGGCAGTAACTCCAGTTTGCCCACAATCTAAACTCACACTCAACGATTGCAATGACCCGGTTTTTGTTTTGCCAGACTTGTCTTTTATGCTGGTCAGATTAAAAGTGTAAGAGTTATTGTCCGTTGCAAACACAACGTCTACCCAATAGTTGCTTGCAATGTAGGTAGAGTTGGGGAAGCCGCCAGTAGTGCCATACCTGTATACACCATTACCGCCAGCTACATTATTCCCCAGGGCAGTTAAATTTCCAGATGTAACTGCTTGCTGAAGCCCACCTTCTGTGGATGCATATCGACCGGCTGCCGTATGATAAGACGCGATATACACTGAATCTGCTTTAATAAACACCGGATTCTGGAATAAGACTTCCTGCCAGCTACCGGGACTAACATTTCTAAATACAGCACTGGCCAGTAACACGCCTGAAGACGACCAGAGACGACCAGTATATACTCCCGCTGCGTTATTTGGGCTTAAAAACCTAATGCCTTTGATATACCCATTAATAGAGGATTTAAATTTCATACCTAGTTCCACAGGCAGATCCTCTGTGCTTTCAATGCTTGGCGTATGACTCCAAATTGATTTGGAGGAAGCTGCCACCCTGGAAATGACCTGGCCAGGCATCACAGACTGGTACAGCACGCCATTGATCACAAGGTCGTAGGGTGCTACTCCGTTGGCTGATTCAAGCACCAGTGATACTGTTTTTGTAGAGCAATCAGTTGAATAACCCAAAACAGCTTCCGGCTCAGCTTCTTCAGCCGGTGCCTTGCCACAATTGTCAGAAGCAATAATCGTAAGTGTTTGCAATGAGCCGGTTCTTTTTAGTCCCTTGCTATCGGTTATGCTCGTCAGCTCGAAACTATGCTGCACATTGGATTCGGGTACAAACACAATATCTGCCCAGTAGTTGGAAGAGTTGTATGTATAAACCGGGAAATTTCCTGATGGCCCATACCTATAAACACCATCGCTGTGCACGATTATGGTCCCGTTACC
>JAEYOL010000016.1 GCA_023411775.1 Bacteroidota bacterium
TCTATACCCTTCGTGACCTTCGTGCTATCCTTTGTGTACTCCGTGACCATTGGTTTTTGGACACGGAGTACACGGTGAAGACACGAAGGGCACGGAGGATTTTCTATCTTTTCCAAGACATTTCAAATTCCGCTAAACCTTAATCCACCCGCACGGCGCCGGTGCCTTTGCGTGCGAGGCTTTCATCTTATCTTCTGCAAATTCACCTTCGATCTGGACGGTGTAGTTGAACCGGTCGGTAGGGAAGCCTTTATGAACAAGGTGAATGGTGGTGAATTTTTCTTCCATATCTGCCAGCACAAATCTTGCTTCCTGGCCGATCGTGTCTTTGCCTTTGCCGATCTCTTTTTCTTTTTTGTTGAATTGTTCGCCACTGCTGTACTTGGCACAAACGGCGATTTCTGCTCCGGCACGACCATCGGTTTTTTTGATGGTGATGATCACCTTGTCAAATGGTGATGGCGCGATGGTGAAGGTTCTTTCGGTAGCGATCAGTGAACCGGTGGCGCGTTTGGTGGGGATCAGGAGTTCCCGTTCGCCAATCTCCCAGGTACTGTCGTTGGAAATTTTGCCATAAGACTTGAGCAGGTTTGTTTGAAGGTCAAACGCGGTGTCAACGAGTTTTTTTATTTCACGTTCGGCACCGGTTTTCCCGGGGATGATGATGTCGACATAGGTTTTTGCCGCCTGTTTGCGGAATTCCTGGTATTGATCCAGGAAATCTCCGGCGACTTTGATCAGTTTCGAGGTTACGCTTTGACAACTTGCCATAATGGATAGGTTTTAATGCCTGCGGGCAGGCGATGAAGAATAGTTTTCATATCAAATTTCCATGATGGAGTAGGGGATTCATTTACCCTTTGGGGTAGTTCTTGGAGGGATTGGTAATTATTTATCAATTAGGAATTAGGGGGCTGAGATGTTAATTTTTGGTGGTTTGGTTGGGCTTTTTTTTTCTTTGGCGGGAGGGGGGACACGGAGGACACAGAGTATTGCACGAAAGGCACGAAGAATATTTATTAAAAACTCCGTGATCTCCGTGTCTTCCCCGTGCCCTTTGTGACCAATAATTACAGAGATAGAAGACACTACGTATGGTGGAGAGTAAGCTGTAACAGCAGATCATTTGGTCATTAGTGCGCGGAGGCGGGCGATGGCGGTGGTGCGGGTGGCGGCGTCGAGTTTGAGATAGGCACTGTTTATATGTTTTTTGACGGTGTTGACGGAAACGAATAATTCCTCTGCTATCTGCTGGTTGGTTTTGCCATTGTAGATCAGTTGCAGGACTTCGAATTCACGTTCCGATACAGGACTTAGCAAATGCCGGTTGATTTTTTCCAACAAAGGCGCTGGCAGATCCTGGTTATGCGTCTGTGCGAAATTGTAAATGGCGATCTCGAGCGTAGCGAGCAGGGTGTTTTCATTAAAGGGTTTAACGATATATCCCCAGGGCTTTACTTTTTTTGCTTTCTCGATCGTTTCGCGGTCGGCATAGGAGGTGAGAAAAATAAATGGTACCGGGTATTGCGTGTTGATCAGTTGCGCCAGCTCGATCCCGTTCATTTCACTTTCGAGGTTGATATCAAGTATGACCGCATCGGGGGCTCCATTTTCCAAAAACATTTTTGCGTCTTCATCATCATAAGCGATACCGCATACACTGAAACTGCTGTTGTTGAGATAGCAGGCAATGTTCTCGGCGATCACCGGTTCATCTTCTACGATCAAAATCCTGAGTTCGTTCATATAGATTTATATTCAAACTGCCGGGCTGAACTTGCGGATATGCAGGATCACGCAGGCGCCGTTATCATTAAATACTTCGAGCCGGGCTTTTAGCTTTTGCGCAAAAGCCCTGATCAGTTTGTAGCCAAATGAATTGGCCTGGTACACATTCATGCCTTTTGGAAAACCATCACCACTGTCTTTTACTTTTAGGAACAACTCGTCTTCTATTTTTTTCATCGTGATATGCAAAGTGCCTGATTCTTTATGTTGAAAGGCGTACTTGAGGGTATTACTGATCAGTTCATTCAACACCAGGCCGATCGGTATCACAAAATCCACATCCAGCAGGATGGGATCGATCTCGGTCTCCAATGAAATTTTATTTTCCCGCACATTATACGACGCAAACAGGCTTTGCACCAGTTTGCTGATATAGTCGGGCATTTCGATGCCACGAATATTCCCTTCGCTGTAAAGATTCTGGTGGATCAGCGCCATGCTGTACACGCGGTTGCGGCTTTCTCGAATGGCCTGCGATGCCTCGCTGTCGTCGATGGTCAGGGAATGAAGATCGAGCAGGCTGGAGATCACCTGCAGGTTGTTTTTTACACGGTGATGGATCTCCTTCATCAGGGTCTGCATTTCATCTGCCTGCCTGGCGACGATCGCGCCGCGTGCTTTTTGTTTTTGGAAAAAATATAAAACCGCGAGGCTGGCAATCAATAGTAACACCACCAGCCCTGTGAGCAGCCAGCGTGTTCTTTTTTCCTTAGAAAGTCGCGAAGCGGCGAGTTGGTTTTCGGTATTCAGCTGCGCAAGGTCGCGGTCCTTCTGCGCCGACTGGTATTTTGCTTCCATGGCGAGTAAGGTCTCGCGTTGCTGCAGGCTGATCATACTGTCCTTTAAGGCAAACATCCTATCGGCTATCTCCAGCGCCCTGCCGGTTTTTCCATTGGCCTTTAGTAGCCGATAAAGAGTTTTGGCATGAACATACTGGTTGGTGATATCCATCTGCGGGTTCACCAGTTTTTCATTTTCTTCGGCGTATGCCAGGGCACGGGCCAGTTGTTTTTCCTGTTCATAGAAATCAATGAGATAAAGATTTGCGTGAGCGGTCTGCGAGGCGTTGCCGTTTTTTACAAATTCTTCCTTTACTTTTTTCATAAAGGAGATCTTCTCATCAAAGGATTTTTTCTTCCAGTCCACAAACAACATGCGATGGGTGGGATCTTTCCAGTCTTTTTTCCCCGACTGTACAAATTTCTGCTGCTCGTCGACCAGGTAGGCAAAACGTTCAGGTTTGCCCCAGGCATAATAAAAATTGGCGAACTCGTATAGCATGATGCCATGATCGCTCCGTATTCCCCCAGCGTTAGTGATCTCGTAGGCCTTGTTAAAATATTTTTCCGCTTCCGTATAATTTTCCGCGCGATAGAGCAGGTTGCCAAGCTGGGAATAAACGATCCAGTTCTGGTAAGGATTTTCTTTTTCATTCATAGCTTCTGCCTGGTGAAAAAAATAAATCGCAGAATCTGGTTTGTGAAGTCTTTCATAAGCCATGCCCCAGAGCAGCCAGTATTTCTCGCGGAGTTTGTAGGATAGATCTTGCGGGTAATAGCCATCGGTTTTGCTGAGCCAGGGCAATGCTTTGGCCGCCGCATTGTCGAGTATAAAGGAATTGGCGATCGAAAGCTGTAGATAGCCGATCAGTTCAGCGTCACCGGTTTTTTCGGCGTAGGGCAGCGCTTTTTCAAATCGGAGGGCGGCGCTGTCATATTTGCCGTTATAAAAAACCTGGAGGGCGAAATGTTTGAGGGTATCTGCTTTTTGCCGGTCGGTTTGCAGGCTGTTGACGATCCCGTCAACCGGTTGTGCCAGTATGATTGTCGAAGGGATCAGGAGCAATAAGCAATATAGGAAAAGGTATTTCATGCTTGCAGCCGATATGTTTGATGGGATCCTTAAAGTTCGGTAATGTATTTTTTATACGATCACCCATAAGGGTAGTTTTGATAGTATGGGGTGGGGATTGTGGTGGTATACATTGTAATTAACTGGGGTAATTAAACGCCACCCCTGCGGGGTTGGTACGATTGCAGCGGTCAGACGGGGACGTCAGACCTGGATTCGTTCGTGCTATTGTAGTCTTTTAAATCTTTTAGATGAACTACATGCTCGGAGTCGATTCATCATGTAAATCGTGGTTTAATTTTCTTTTGGTGCAACGGTCAGACGGGGGCGTCAGACCTGGTTTCATCGTTTTTGCCGAATTTTGCATAAGATTAAAAAGAATATCAGATGGGAGTTTGGTCGCAAATAGCGGAATATTTATACCTCAGGAAAAAAGATCCCAACCGCCCCAAAAGCAAATGGGTGGGTTATATGCATGGCATCAACCGGATCAGCATTTTTATTTTCCTGATCTGCCTGATCATCCTGGCTATTAAACTGATCTGGGGCTAAGGCTCAACTATTTTGAAGGAGCCGGTTGACGAGGCTGTTTTTATCAATAATGCCTGAGTGCCGCCACACGATATTCCCATTCCGGAAAATTATAAATGTAGGCACGGCCTGGATGCCATAAGCCTCGGCGGCCTGGGTACTTTTATCAATATCTACCTTTACCACCCGGGCCTGGCCCTGCGTGGCGCGGGCTACTTCCTGGATCACCGGGCTCATAGTCTTGCAGGGTCCACACCAGTCGGCATAAAAATCCACTAATACGGGCTTGTCGGAGTTGATCAGGTCGCTGAATGTTTCCATAATTACTAAAATTAGCAGTATTGATGCCAATTTAACCCATTTCGGGTGTTCGCAGGGGGTATTGCGACCGGGGATTACCGGTTTACCCAATTCATTCCCCATTTTCAACTGTTCATATAATAGAAATGACCATTGGCTAAATCCGCTGTTTTTTCGGGGGATTCTCTTCTTAATTTGTACCGGAATCAAAACCTAAAACCTTAATCTTAACCTTAACCTTAACCTTAACCTTAGTCTTATCTCAAGATTCTTTCTCTAAGCAGCAGTTTTTTGTGTGAACGGCCCTGGATTCTTCCGGGGCTTCTTTTTGGCTAGCCCGGGTCGTTAGTCGGGAGTCAGGAGTCGCGAAGACCACAATAGTTTAATATTGTTGAAGGCTGTTGAAGATTGTTTTATGTTGTTTCACAATGTTAAACTACATTCCACCACATTCAACAACCTTAAACATAAGTTGAATATTGCTGAACATTGTTGAAGATTGTTGAATGTTGTATAACCATATTAAACCACTTTCAACAATATTCAACGACATTAAACATTTAACAGGTTAATCGTCTCCGGAAATAAACTTAACTATGGAATTTGCGGCTTTCGCGGAGGCGCTTCCCTGCTGGCTAAGTTTGGATTTGAGCTCGGTGTAATCGCTTTTGAGTTGCGCGCGGCGTGATGCGTTGTGCAGAAGTTCGTCAAGTTCTGTTTTCAGGTTTTCGGGTGTGAGGGCATCCTGGATCAGTTCCTTTACTACCAGCCGGTCCATGATCAGGTTGACCAGTGAAATATATTTTACCTTAATTACCCTTTTAGCGATCTGGTAAGAAATAGGCGAACCTTTATAACAAACTACTTCGGGCACCCCAAATAAAGCCGTTTCCAGGGTAGCAGTGCCGGAAGTGACAATCGCCGCATCCGCCTGCATCAGCAGTTCATAGGTCTGGCCGCTTACATAAGAGACATTTTCAAACGGTCGCAGCAGTTCATCATAAAAACTTTCATCCAGCCCCGGCGCTTTGGCCACAACGAACTGATATCCGGGAAATGACCGGCTCGTTTCCAGCATCACGGGTAACTTTTTTAAAATCTCCTGCTTCCTGCTCCCCGGCAAGAGAGCAACCACCGGCTTATCAGAAAATCTCCGCTCCTGGCTCCTGACTATTGACTGTTGACTATCGACTACATCCACCAAAGGGTGTCCCACATATTCCACTTCCCAGTTCCACTTAATTTTAAAATAATCTTTTTCGAAGGGCAGTATCACGATCATTTTGTCGATACATTCTTTCATCATCCTTACACGACCTTCTTTCCAGGCCCATACCTGGGGACTGATATAATAGATCACTTTGAGGCCTTGATTTTTGGCCCATTTGGCAATGCGCAGGTTGAAACCGGGATAGTCGATCAGGATGAGGGCGTCGGGCTGGTATTGGGTTATATCTTCCTTGCAAAATGCGAGGTTTCGGAAGATCGTGCGCAGGTTCATCAGTACCTCTGTAAAACCCATAAATGCGAGTTCACGGTAATGTTTTACCAGTTCGCCACCGGCGCCCTGCATTTTGTCGCCGCCCCAGCAGCGAACCGAGATCGCCGGGTCCAGCTTTTTCATTTCCCTGATAAGATTACTGCCATGCAGGTCACCCGATGCTTCTCCTGCGATAATATAGTATTTCATATTCCCGGTTCTCTTAACGCCGACGGTTTTTGGAAAAACTTAAAGTTAGTAAAGAAGTATTTGTGGGGCTCAGAGGTTCAATACTTTTAATAAGAGTATGGCAATACCATATATCAGCGTGATGATAAAAATTCCTTTGGCGGTATTATCGCGGTGCGAGTTGACATAGATCGTGAAAAGAACGACGTTGGCCAGCAGCGACAGTGAACCGATCGATGTGATGAGTTTGTTGTTATTAAAAAATTCATCGAGGAAAAGCCCGAAAGAACTTCCCGAATAGCGGAGGAAATAGATCACCACCAGTCCCAGCATAGGTGCAAACAACCCGAGAACGATTCCGAGCTTTAAATTGTCTTTTTTAAATATCATTGGTCCAGAGTTTTTCCAGTTTGGATTTTAGCTCGTAATGCGTCATATCAAATTGTACAGGTACCACGCTCACATAATTATTGTCAAGCGCCCACACATCGGTATCTGTTCCTTTGTCAAAGTTTACAAATTCACCCGTGAGCCAGTAATACATCCGGCCATGCGGATCCTGGCGTTCGAGGAAATCTTCCTCGTACTTGGCATAAGCCTGGCGACAGATCTTTAACCCGTGCAACAGTTCTACCGGTACCGAGGGGAAGTTTACATTGAGAACAGTATGCTTATCCAGTTTGGTATTGAGCATATTTTCCACTACCATGCGTGCATATTTGCGGGCGCCGGTAAAATCGGCTTCAATATTATAATCAAGCAGCGAGAATCCGGCGGAAGGAATGCTTTCGATAGCTGCTTCTACCGCCGCCGACATCGTACCTGAATAAATTACATTGATACTATGATTGGCGCCATGGTTGATACCGCTCAGGCAGAGATCAGGTTTACGGTGCAATACTTTGTCTACGGCCAGCTTTACACAATCAACCGGTGTACCCGTACATGACCAGGCTTCGATATCACCAAATGTGTTCACTTTATGAAGCCGGAGCGGCTGACCGATAGTGATGGCATGACCCATACCTGATTGGGGTTTGTCCGGGGCCACTACAACGATCTTACCCAGGTCCTTCACCGACTCCACCAGGTTCATAATGCCCGGCGCCGTAACGCCATCATCATTGGTAATAAGGATCACAGGTTTGGTTTTCCTGCTGATGGCAGGCGCTTTGGATCCTTTGGATTTCTTTTTCTTGGTGCTTGCTGCTTTTTTTGTTGCCATATGCAAGAGCAAAAGTGTTTGTTTTTTTCGGGTTGTCCAAACGGCTTTTGATGGGCGAGAGTTTTGGCCGGGAAGGCGGTGAGGCGGGAAGGATCAGCAAGTGAGGTTGGAAGAGAGCATGCATCTTACGCTGCATGTACATGGCTTTTAAAAGTTAGGGATATAAAGTCCAACTGGATAAATACGAATACCAAATTCAAACAACTCCCCGCCTTCCCGTCTTCCCGGCAGAATATAAAAATACCTCACCGTCTTGCCGCCTTCCCGGCAGTCCAAAAAAAATTTGATATTCTAAATAAATTAGTAAATTGCAACTAAATTAATTAGTCCGTTATGTCACTGGCCAATCAAAACTTAAAGTATCTCCGCAAGCTCCGCGGATGGACGCAGGAGGAGTTTGCCAACAAACTACGCATTAAACGCTCTCTCTTAGGTGCGTATGAAGAGGAGCGTGCGGAACCCCGTATCGATGTGCTGGAAACGGTATGTGACATCTTCAAATTGACACTGGATGAGATCCTTCGCAAAGACCTGAGTGATAATAAGAGTAATTATATGGCCAAGCGCCGCGCGATGAAGCTTGCAGCAGGGCGGCCCGATATTCCTTTTGTTCCTGTAAAAGCCGCGGCGGGTTATCTCGCCGGCTATGGAGACCCGGAATTTATCGACGAGCTCAATACCTTCACCCTTCCCATGCTCACCGGTGGCAATTACCGTGCTTTTGAGATCATCGGTGACTCGATGCTACCCACCCCCAGCGGATCGGTGATCGTTGGTGAGAAAGTGGAAAAGCTCGACGAACTTAAAAATGACAGCGCCTGTATCGTGGTCTCAAGGCATGAAGGCATTGTATATAAAAGAGTTCAGAAAAATGGCCGCTCAAAGGATAAGCTCACCCTGGTGAGTGATAACCCCACCTACCATCCCTATACAGTAAAGGCCGAGGACGTACTGGAAATGTGGCAGGCACAGATGGTGATCTCGCGGGCCAACCAGCAACAGCGCTGGGATATGGGTCAACTGGCCACTATCGTAAATGATCTACAGGCACAGGTGGTTTCGCTTAAGAAGAAGATGAACTGACCGGCACCCCCGGCCGCGGTGTTTCCCCCGTTTTTTGCGCTTTTTTCCCCGCACTCTTTAAGTCTTCCTTCCTTACTGTTATATTTGTTAGGAACTGAACGTATGCTGTTGAGAAGACTACTTTGTTTGGGGCTCGTGTTAGCGATTTGTTTGTCCTTAAGTGCTCAGGAGAAATCTCTGCAGGCTATCAAAATTGACCACAATCCTCCCAGGATCGATGGCAATCTTGATGACCCTGCATGGAAGACTGCGCCTGTGGCTAGCGATTTTATTCAGAATTTTCCCAACTACGGTTATCCTTCTGCACAGAAAACTGAGGTCAGGATACTTTACGACGACGCGGCGATCTATATTGCCGCCCATCTCTACGACGACCCGGCACTCATCCGCCGCCAGATCACGGCGCGGGATGAAGAGCAGGCTAAAGACCTTGATTTTTTCTCTGTATTTATCGACACTTATAATGATGACCAGAACGGGTTCCAGTTCCTGGTCACATCTTCAAATGTACAAACCGATGCCCGGCTTTCGCCCAGTTTCGTAACCAGTTATGGTGAGTATGGCGATAAAACCTGGGATGCCGTCTGGTATAGCGAAGTCGCCATCACGCAGGATGGATGGGTGGTGGAAATGAAGATCCCTTATCTCTCCCTTCGGTTTGCAAAAAAAGATGTACAGAGCTGGGGCCTGCAATTGCTGCGCTCGATTCGCCGGATCAATGAAACCAGTTTCTGGAATAAGGTAGACCCGAATGTGAATGGTTTCGTGAACCAGTTTGGGGTATTGAGTAATCTGGTAGATATCAAGCCACCTTTGCGACTGAGCTTTTCTCCATATATATCGACTGGCATTAGCCGTATACCCGAAAATGGCGACTACCGCACCGAATGGCTGAAAAGCGGGGGTATGGATGTTAAGTACGGTATCAATGAAAGCTTTACACTAGATGCAACGCTGATCCCGGATTTTGGGCAGGTGGTTTCCGATAACGTGGTGAATAATCTAACGCCTTACGAGGTGAAGTTTGATGAATACCGTCCTTTCTTTACGGAGGGCACGGAGATCTTTAATAAATCAGACCTATTCTACTCCCGCCGCGTGGGTGCCCGGCCTTCGGGCTACAGCGAGGTGAGAAATATGGCGGAGGACAACCCCGATCTTGAGATCATCCGCAACCCAAGTCGCACACAATTATATAATGCCATAAAATTTTCAGGCCGTACCCGTAAAAAACTCGGGATCGGGTTTTTCAATGCCATTGGTGCGCCGATGTATGCCACGATCCGTGATAAAACAACCGGCGATAAATCGCGTATCCAGACCGAAGCCCTGGCCAATTATAATATCGTAGTGCTTGACCAGGCCCTGGCTGGCAGGTCCTATCTCACCTTTACCAATACCAACGTGATGCGCAATGGCAGTCATCGCGATGCAAATGTGAGTGGTCTTGATTTCAGCCTCTACGATAAAAGGAATATGTACAATATCCGTGGCTATGGTCATTACAGCCGCGTATTCAATGGTGACGACTATGATGGCTACAACACTTCGCTTCGGATGGGAAAAGTGAGTGGTAAGATCCAGTTCTATGTTCAGAACACGATCCGCTCGGAAGAGTATGATCCCACCGATCTGGGTTACCAGTACACGGCCAACCAGCATATCAACACGGCGGTGGTTAGTTACCGGCAGCTTACACCAACTAAAAATTTCCTTAGTTATACTTATACGCTTAGCGCCGACTACCGGCGTTTGTTCCGGCCCGACAAGTTCAGCCAGTTACAACTCAGCGCCTCGGGATTCTGGTACCTGAAAAATTTCTGGGATATACGCCTCGACGCGGCATACCTGCCTGATCAGCATGATTATTATATTATCGAGACACCGTTTGAGAAATATGCGCGACGCCCGCAATACGGATACCTTGCACTGAGTGGCAGCACCGACAGCCGCAAACGATTATTCATTAACTATAATTTCCTGGTTGGTGAATTTTTCAAAAATCCCGAAAAGGAATATTATATCCTGGAAGGCGGCGCCCGATATCGTTTCAGCAATAAACTCACGCTCGAACTTTCACATCGTTACGAGACGGAGACCGATTATATTATTTCCGCGGGACGTGATAATTTAAACCGTCCACGCATTGCTTTTGTCGATTTTAAAGATGTCACATCGATACTGTCCGGTATTTACAATTTCACACCACGCGTCAACCTGACCCTGCGTGTACGTCACTATTGGAGTAATGTAAAAGGCAACAGGATCGCCTTCCTTGACGACAAAGGTTACCCCGCTACGCCGACTAACACCAACTTTGTTGATAATGTAAATTTCTTCAACGCCGATGCGTTTTTTACCTGGGATTTCACTTATGGCAGTCGCCTGATCCTTGGTTATAAAAACTGGCTGGGTGAAGATGAGTTTGTAGATGCCAACCGGTATCATAAGTATGTCAACAACCTGGGTAATACCTTCGACCTGCATCATGGCAACGAAATCACACTTCGTTTTATTCACTTTATAGATTATAACCAGCTGCGCAAACGGAAATGATCAGATCGGTAAAGCTGATCTTTTCATCGGGAAAGGCAGGATGTCTTTGTCGAGGAGTGCGAACACCGTATCTTCTTTACTGGGGTTGATCTTGAAGGTGCCGGTGAATTTGCTGAAGGCGGGGAGTATGCAATAGTTTTGGGAAAAATAGAAACAGGGCAAGCGCAGCGATTGTCTGCCTTTACCCGAAATCACAATGCCCGGGTGCACATGCCCTGAGAAAATATACTGACCCGGGCCGGGTTCTATCTTTGGTTTCGCGATATCGTGTGCAAAGATGAAATTACCAATGGCAAAGGGCTCGTTGTGCACTTTGATATCGGCTTCCTCATACCATTTATTATCTAAGATATCATGATTGCCTTTTGCAAGCTGTACATCCAGCGATGAGAAATCCCTGCGCCATTTGCGAAACAGGTCCATTTCGCGGTTGGCAATGCTATGTGTGAGATCGCCGACTATGATTAATCTTTCGGCTTTGAAAAAAAGAATTTGTGCAAGCAGCCGGTGTAGGTCGTCTTTATAAACACCAGAGGGAACACCGATGCCCTGTTTGCGAAAATGACCCGTCTTGCCAACATGAAGATCGGCGATCACCAGTGTATTCTCAGATTCCCAAAAAATACTGCGCTCGCCGCTAAGGATTAAATGTTCACCATATATAATATGTGATAACAAAGTAGCCATGGGGTGGGGCAAATGTAAGGAAAGTTAGTAGTTCGAAGTTAGTAGTTAGTAATTCTTATGCCGCTTCCCCCGCAAAAATCGCAATGGAAGTTAATTTTGAACGCAAAGGTGACTACTAACTTCGAACTACTAACTACTCAAGCTCCTGCTGCATCCTCCTCACCCTGTCTTCCAGTTTCTCAGATGAAAGATCTTCACGCATGCTGTCAACTTTTATCGGGAAACAGAAAGGTGTCAGTTGGCCGGGAAAGGTGATAACGATCTTCGATGCCTGTATCCTTTGCAACATATCGCGCAGGCGCATTTCTTCCATCTGCTGATCATAGACTTCCTGTCCCGCCTGCCTGATCAGCAGGTTATGGGGATCATATTCGGAGAACACATTAAATAAAAGCGAGGCGGAAGCCTGCAGGTGTCGTGCTTTTATTTTTTCACCGGGCATGCCCTGGAAAACCAGGCCGCCGATCACCGCGATATCCCTGAACTTGCGGCGTGCCATTTCCGTCGCGTTCACACTACGCTGGATATCGGCTAGCAGGTTGTCGGGTGAAAAAAGATCATACACATTTGTATCATCAACGGGGATGGGCTGATCACTCAGCAATTCGAAACCATAATCATTCATCGCGAATGAAAACGTGATCGGCGTGATGCGACTGATCCGCCAGGCCAGTATTGCTGCCATGGCTTCATGTACGAGCCGCCCTTCGAAGGGGTAGACAAAAAGATGATAGCCGTCATCGGTTTCAATATGCTCGATCAGCAGTTCATCATTTTTTGGAACGTGGGAAAGCTCTTGCTGCAATGCGAATAGGGGCCGGAGTACGCGGAGCTCCAGGGACAGTCGTGAGTGGTGAGGCGTGAGTTGTTAAGACGACGCGATCGATAGGCTCATTATTTGGAGCGCCAATTTCGCCTGATACCTGGTTTTGACTATCGACTACTGACTGCCGGCTGCAAACTCCAAACTGCTCCCGGAGCTTGCGGCCCAAATT
>JAEYOL010000027.1 GCA_023411775.1 Bacteroidota bacterium
TCCCGGCCCCAAAAAAATCCTGGTAAAATGTACAAATCAAAAAATGCTCCCTTCCCGTCTTCCCATCTTCCCGGCCCCACAAACCCCGCCTTATATAAGTTTGGAAGGAATACCCTATTTTCCTTAATTTTGCACCGGAAGCAGAATTTAAGAAGGGAACGAAGGCGTTCCCTTCTTCTTTTATCTACTATGAGCAAGGACGGACAAATACAGGCCCTGGAGCAAAAGGTGAAGTCGCTGATCGAAGCAGAGCCCGAAGTGTTCCTGGTAGACATCAGGATCAAACCAACCAACAACGTAAAGGTTTTTCTCGACAGCGATAAGGGAATGCCACTCGATAAACTGATCCAGTACAACCGGAAATTGTACCGGCAGCTGGAAGAAACACAGTTTTTCCCCGGCAATGATTTTTCACTCGAAGTATCATCACCCGGGTTGGATGAACCGCTCCGCCAACACAGGCAATACCTGAAAAATATTGGTCGCGACGTGGAAGTGCTCAGACTCGATGGCGGTAAAAGCGAAGGCAAACTGCTGAGCGTGGATGAAACCGGCATTGTGGTGGAAGAAGAAAAAATCGTCCCGGCCGCGAAAGGAAAAGGAAAGAAAAAAGAACTGGTGCCGCAAAGCATCACATTTGACAATATTAAATCAACAAAAATTCAAATTAAATTTTGAGAAAAGCGATGGACCATGCAGCTCAGGCTAAACTCCGGAGGTCATGGTTCTGGCTAAAGACTCAGATCTGATTAAACCAGAGAGTTATGGCAAGTATCAATCTTATCGAAGCGTTCCAGGAATTTAAAGACGCGGAAAATATCGATCGTCCTACGATGATGAAGGTGGTTGAAGACGTTTTTAAAACCCTGCTTCGCAAAAAATACGGTAGCGACGAAAATTTTGACGTGATCGTAAACGCCGAAAAAGGTGACCTGGAGATCATCCGTCACCGTATGATCGTGGAGGATGGCCAGGTGGAAGATCCGCTGGCACAGGTAGCCTATTCTGACGCGATCAAGATTGAACCCGACTTTGAAGTGGGAGAAGAACTTTTCCAGGAAATTGACCTCTACGATTTCGGTCGCAGGGCGATCCTGGCAGCCAAACAAACCCTTGCCAGCCGTATTAGCGATTTGAAAAAGAACGTGTTGGCTCAAAAATATGGTGACCGTATCGGGGAGATCATCAGCGCTGAAGTGTACCAGGTCTGGAAAAAAGAGATCCTGTTGCTCGATGAGGAAGGCAATGAACTGATCCTTCCCAAGAGCGAACAGATACCACAGGATTATTTCAAAAAAGGTGAGACGATCCGAGCCGTGGTAAAGAAAGTAGACATGAAAAATAACAATCCTGTTATCATCCTGTCACGCACTGCACCCGAGTTTTTGGCCAAGTTATTGGAGATAGAAGTCCCTGAAATTTTTGATGGCCTTATCGTCATCAAAAAGATCGTTCGCGACCCGGGTGAAAGAGCAAAGGTGGCAGTGGAATCCTACGATGACCGTATCGATCCCGTTGGCGCCTGTGTAGGTATGAAGGGTAGCCGTATCCATGGTATCGTACGCGAGCTGAAAAACGAGAATATCGACGTGATCAACTGGACCAATAATATCCAGTTGCTGATCCAGCGGGCACTGACCCCGGCCAAGATCACCAGCATGGAGCTAAACAACGAAAAACACCATGCGAGCGTGTACCTGAAACCCGACCAGGTTTCACTGGCTATCGGTCGCCGCGGTGTCAATATCAAGCTGGCATCTGAATTGACCGGCTATGAACTGGATGTATATCGCGATTCTGAAGAAGAAACCGGCGAATTCGACGTGGATCTCGAAGAATTTAGCGATGAAATAGAAACTTGGGTGATTGATGAATTAAAAAGAGTAGGTTGCGATACGGCTAAGAGCGTATTGAGACTGACACCCGAAGAACTGGAAAGAAGAACCGACCTGGAAAAAGAAACGATAGATGATGTGAGAAAGGTTTTACAGGCGGAATTTGAAAATGAATAAAACAACAAATGTGAAGATGTGAGAAATGTGAAAATGTGAAAATTTGAAGGCAACTTGAAATGGTAACTTCTATTTCCACATCTCTGCATTTTCATATTTCCACTTATTAAAAATTCTGAATGGCAGAAATAAAACTTCCAAGATTACTGGCAGCAGCGAAAGAGTTTAACATCGGACAGGACACCTTGATTGATTTCCTGATAGGGAAGTCATTTCCTAAAGAAGAGCTGAAACCCACGTCGAAACTGACGGAGGAAATGTATCGTGCTTTGCAGCAGGAATTCCAAAGCGACAAGGCTGCCAAACTGAAAAGTGATATGGTCGATCTGCCTAAAGGCACGGTAAGCGAACCCAAGAAGAAAAAAGAAGAAGAAGAGATCAATTTCAGAAAAGAAGAGAAAAAGACAACGCCTAAGAAAGAAAAAGAAGAAACACCGGTAGTAGAAGAAAAGCCGGCAGCTAAAACAAAGAAAGAAGCCGCGAAAGAAGAAGAGGTTGTCAAAATAGATGCACCGGAAATAGCGACACCCAAGGTTGTCGACAAGATCGATCTCTCGTCCATAGATTCTTCCACAAGACCTAAAAAGACGGTTAAGAAAAAAGCTGACCAGGAGGCCGAAGCGCCACCAGTGGAAGAAAAATCAGAAGAGATCAAAAAATCCGCTCCCAAGGAAACGACTAAAAAAGCGGCAAAAGCTAAAGAAGAAGAAAAGAAAGTACCGGAAGAGGTCAGCGCTGAGCAGTTTGCTGAATCCGATGAGGAAACTCCGCCGGTTATTGAAAATATCAGGGCCGACAAACTGGAAGGCCCGAAGATACTGGGTAAAATCGACCTCCCCGTTGACAGCGATACCCGACCGGTAAAAGACGAAAAGCGGAAACGTAAACGTATCCCGATCGAGAAAAAAGAAGTGCGCCCCGATACCCAGACACAAGGCAGGGGTGGCGACAGGAGACCAGGTGGTGGTGGTGGATTTAACCGCGGACGCCAGGGTCAGACCGGTACAGGTGGTCGCAGGGTGATCACACGCAGGGAAGATAAACTCATAGACGAGAAAGAAATTCAGGAAAAGATCAAGGAAACCCAGGCTAAACTTGCAGGCGGTGGAAAAGGCAGAAGCGTAAAAGCAAAAGCCCGCCGTGAAAAAAGACAGGGCCTTGCCGATGCGATGGGCGAAGCGATGGATGACAACAAGCTCCAGGTAACTGAATTCATCAGCGTGAGCGAGCTCGCCAACCTGATGGATGTAAGCTTCGCCGAAGTGATCAGCAAGTGTATGAGCCTCGGCATCATGGTATCGATCAACCAGCGTCTCGACGCGGAAGTGATCGAACTGGTGGCTAGCGAATTTGGCTTCGATGTGGAATTCATCAACATGGAAAAGCAAATGGAGATGGAGGAAGAAGACGATGAAGATGGTGAAGAAGAACTCCAGCCCCGTTCTCCGATCGTAACGATCATGGGTCACGTTGACCATGGTAAAACATCATTACTTGACTATATCCGTAGCGCTAATGTGGTTGCTGGTGAGGCCGGTGGTATCACTCAGCATATCGGTGCCTACCAGGTAGAACTGCCAAACGGCAAAGAAATCACCTTCCTTGATACACCTGGTCACGAAGCGTTTACCGCGATGCGTGCCCGTGGTGCCAAGGTGACGGATATCGCAGTGATCGTGATCGCAGCAGATGACGCGGTGATGCCACAAACCCGCGAGGCTATCAGTCACGCGCAGGCAGCAAATGTGCCTATGATTTTTGCCATCAACAAGATCGATAAGGATGGCGCCAACCCGGCGAAAATATATGAACAGCTTTCGCAAATGAATATCCTGGTGGAAGAATGGGGCGGTAAGTTCCAGAACCAGGAGATCGCCGCCAAAAGCGGTTTGAATATCGATAAGCTGCTGGAAAAAATATTGCTGGAAGCTGAACTGCTCGACCTGAAAGCTAATCCTAACAGGGAAGCAACCGGTACTATCGTGGAAGCTTCGCTCGACAAGGGCCGTGGTTATGTAGCTACGCTGCTGGTTGAAAACGGAACACTGCACGCCGGTGACCTGGTCGTGAGTGGCCAGTACTACGGACGTGTGAAAGCGATGTTTAACGAAAGAAATAAGAAGGAAGATGCCGCAGGTCCATCTGCACCGGCTGTAATCCTGGGTCTGAACGGTGCACCACAAGCCGGTGAGAAGTTCAAAGTGTACCAGGATGAATCTGAAGCGAAAGAAATCGCTAACCGTCGTGCCCAGATCCTTCGGGAACAGGGTATGCGGGCGAAAAAACATATTACGCTCGATGAAATCGGTCGTCGTCTTGCACTTGGAAACTTCAAGGAGCTCAAGATCATTATCAAAGGCGACGTGGATGGTTCTGTAGAAGCCCTGAGTGACTCCTTACAAAAACTGTCGACACCTGAAATCCTCGTGAGTGTGATACATAAAGGCGTAGGCCAGATCAATGAAAGCGATATCGTTCTGGCGGAAGCCTCCGATGCGATCGTGATCGCCTTTAACGTACGCCCATCACAACAGGCATCGAGACTTGCCGAAAACGCGGGTATCGAGATCAAGATGTACTCTATCATCTACAACGCTATCGAAGAAGTGAAGAGCGCGATGGAGGGCATGCTGGAGCCAACGATCCAGGAGAAGATCACAGCAAATGTGGAAGTGAGAGAGGTGTTCAAATTTGATAAAGCCACTGTTGCCGGTTGCTATGTAACCAGCGGACGTATGAAACGTGATTCCAAGGTGCGCCTGATCCGCGACGGTATCGTGATCTATCCCACAGCCGAAGGCGCTACAGCCGAACTTGGTTCGCTGAAACGCTTCAAGGATGATGTGAAAGAAGTATTGTCGGGTATGGAATGCGGGTTGACTATTAAGAACTATAGCGACGTGAAAGTTGGGGATGTTGTGGAGGCGTATGAGCAGGAGGAGGTGAAGAGGACGTTGTAGGATACTGGATTCTAGATACTGGATGCTGGATACTAGATACTAGATTCATTGATAGAATTTTTATTGCTGAGGTTTCTAACTCCCCTCTCCCTGGGGAGAGGGGTTGGGGGTGAGGCGTTGCAAGTCGGGAGTATGTAGTCGGTAGTCTTTTAATTTGCTAATAGACGATGTTGTATTCAGGTTACTACTTGATGCTGGATGCTCGATACTAGATTCATTGAAAGATTTTTTAAAGTTGAGGTTTCTAACTCCCCACTCCCTGGGAGAGGGGTTGGGGTGAGGCTTTATCCTTGTTGAAACTTTGTTAAATAGCGCTTGAATTTTCCCCGGTTTAACCGGTAAAATTACTTTTGATACCATGTTTACTTTCAAACGCATGCTGGGCCTGGCCCTGTTTCTTTTAACAGGAGCATTTGCGACCAAAGCACAATCCTATAAAGTAGTTGCAGATAAAATCGTTGCCGTAGTAGGCGATCGTATTATCCTGCAATCTGATATCCGCAATTCCATTGAAGATGCAAGACGCCAGGGAAGTACTGTGCCCGAAGGCGCTGAATGTATGCTGATGGAACAGGCGGTAATCTCAAAAGTGCTGATGTTGCAGGCTGAGAAAGACTCACTGCCGGTTTCGGATGAGGATGTGGAAGCAGAGCTGGACCAACGTATTCGCCACTTTATCAACCAGGTTGGTACCAAGGAAATGCTGGAAGAATATGCAGGAAAGACAGTATACCAGATCAAAGATGATGCACGTGAATCGGTGAAGGAAAACAAACTCGCCTCGGCCATGCAGCAAAAGATCGTTAGCGCCGTGAAGATCACTCCCACCGAGGTAAAAGCATTCTTTGATCGTATCCCGGTTGATAGCCTTCCCTATTTTGAATCCGAGCTGGAAGTATGCCAGATCACGATCATTCCAAAGGCATCGAGAGACCTGGAACAGTATATCGTGGCGGAAATGAACAATTACAAAAAACAAATCGAAACAAAAGTTGCCACTTTTGAACAACTGGCACAACGATATTCTGAAGACCCTGGTAGTAAGGACCGCGGGGGACGCTACCAGATCAACCGGAATGAAAAAACCTGGGATCCCGCATTCCTGTCGGCTTCTTTCCGTTTGAAAAATGGAGAGATCTCTGCGCCCGTCAGGTCCGAAAGATTTGGATATTTCCTGATTCAAATGATCGAAAGAAGAGGTGACGATGCCGATGTACGCCTGATCCTGAGAACAGCACCTGTAACAGATGCCGAGATCAACCAGGCTAAGAGCAAACTGGATACCGTAAGATCAAAAGTTATTTCAGGTAGCCTCAACTTCAACGAAGCAGCTTCTAAATACAGCGACGACGAATCAGCCAAATATACCGGGCCCTGCCTGCTCAACCGCGACGGCGCGCCTTATGTCACCATCGACCAGATGGACAAGGAAATGGTAGCTTCGATCAGCAAAATGAACGTGGGCGATATTTCCCAACCCGTTGCGTTTACAAACGAACAGGGCAAAAAAGGGGTGAGGATCATTTACCTGAAATCACGTTCAGAACCGCACAGGATGAACATGACCGACGATTACAGTAAGATATCCCAGGCAGCGCTGGAAGAAAAGAAAATGCATGCGCTTAATAAATGGATCGAGTCCCGGGTACCTACTTATTATATTATGATCGACGACGAGGTACAGAAGGATTGCCCTAAAATGACCAAACTGGCCAGCGGGGAAGTGAAAGGCTTCTAGACATTGCGATTTTCTTTAAATTTATTAGCCCTGAGCTATCAGGTTGGTTATTAGCATGTAGTATTCTGCAGGATTTGGGAATCAGGAATTTGGAATTGGGGGATTCCCTTCGATTAATACCACTGCTTCCGAAAATGATGCGACGGGTTACAAATCCCTCATCCCTACAAAGAAGGAAGACAAATAATGACTTAACTTTGCGCCTTCCTTTCAATCACATACATGAGCGATCCGATCAAGCACGAATGCGGTTTAGCATTCATCCGGTTAAGAAAATCCTTTTCATATTATCATCAGAAATATGGTACCGTACTCTGGGGCCTCAGCAAACTTTACCTGCTGATGGAAAAGCAGCATAACCGCGGCCAGGACGGTGCGGGTATCGCTACGGTGAAACTGAACGTTGAATCCGGATATCCCTTTATGCAGCGCCTGCGCAGCAATGCCAAACAAGCCATCGCGGATATTTTTCAACAGGTAAGCAGCGAGATCGAAGAGCTTGAAAGATATCATCCCGGTATCAGGAACCACCCGGGGCTGATGAAGGGACATGTAAACTTCTTAGGTGAATTACTCCTCGGACACCTGCGATACGGTACACAGGGAAAAAACAAACTCGAATATTGCCATCCCTTTATCAACCGCGATACCATCCCTGCCCGCAACCTTGCCATGGCCGGCAATTTCAACCTGGTAAATACAGATGAATTGTTTGCTCTTATTGGCAAAGAGCCATCCGAACAAATGCGTTTCAGTGACCTGGCAGCGATGATCGAAGTAGTGCATGATTTTTTATGCAAGGCTGACGAAGAAGCTCCGCAGGGTTACGATATCAAAAAAGTTTTAAAGCAGGCGTTTTCTCTTTTCGACGGAGGCTATCACGTTGCTGGTATTACGGGCAATGGCACGGGCTTCGTGTTACGCGATGCACATGGCATCAGGCCATCTTACTATTATGTAAATGATGAAGTGATCGTGGCTGCTTCAGAACGTGCCGCTATCCGCACTTCTTTCAATGTAGGTGAAAACGAAGTAAAGGAATTGATGCCTGGCGAAGCATTGATAGTGGATGAAAAAGGTAAATACGAAGTCGTACAGCTTTTAGAACCGAAAGAAAGAAAGGCCTGCAGCTTCGAACGTATCTATTTTTCAAGAGGCAGTGATGAAAAGATCTACAAGGAAAGAAATGCACTGGGATACAATTTAAGTGAACAGGTGCTAAACGCGATCGAGCATGATACGCGCAATACGATCTTCTCTTTTATACCCAATACCGCCGAAGTTGCTTTTTATGGGCTGGTAAAAGGCATGGAAGACTATCTCAACAAAATAAAGATCGAAAGGATACTTTCCTGGAACAAAGATTTTGACGAGGAAAAGCTGTCTGAAATGATCAACCGCCGGATCCGCATCGAAAAGATCGCCATCAAGGACGTGAAGATGCGGACCTTCATCACGGAAGACGCGAGCCGCAACGAGATGGTGCAGCACGTGTACGATATTACCTATGGCACCATCAGACCCGGAAAAGATACCCTGGTCGTGATCGACGATTCTATTGTGAGAGGCACTACGCTTAAGGAAAGCATCATCCGCATGCTGTCCAGGCTAAAACCAAAACGCATCATCGTGGTTTCGTCTTCCCCACAGATCCGCTATCCAGATTGTTACGGTATTGATATGAGTCGCATGGGTGATTTTATCGCTTTCAATGCAGCCGTTGAATTGTTGAAGGAAAGAGGAATGGAAAAATGCCTGGAAGAGCTGATGCAAAAATGTAAGGAACTGCAACGCAATAATCAGCTCCACACCGAAAATATCGTAAAGCAGGTTTATAAGCCTTTTACCGCGGAAGAGATCTCCGCGAAGATCGCCCAACTCATTACGCCACCTGAACTGAACATCCCGGTTGATGTGATCTTTCAAAGCATAGAAGACCTGCACAAAGCCTGTCCCAATAACCTGGGTGATTGGTATTTTACCGGCAACTACCCTACTCCCGGAGGGAATAAAGTGGTGAACAAAGCCTTTATCAACTATATGGAAGGAAAGAATGTGAGGGGATATTGAGATAGTTCGTAGTTAGAAGTTCGTAGTCGAAATAACAGTTTATGAAACAACTTTTATTGATTAGACATGCAAAAAGCAGTTGGGCTGATTTTTCGATAAAAGATTTTGACCGGCCATTGAATGACCGTGGTAAGAAAGATGCGCCCATGATGGCAGAACGCCTGCGGAAGAAGAATATCGACATCGACGCGTTCATCGCAAGTCCGGCCAAACGTGCCCGTAAAACTGCCGAAGCATTTGTAAAGGAGTTGAAGGATAAAAAAAAAGATATTGAGTTTTACGAAGAATTATACCTTGCTGGCCCCTCGGTTTTTTTTGACGTTATCAGTAAAACCAACGATAAACACGATACCATCGCGGTATTCTCCCATAACGAAGGCATCACTTCCTTTGCCAACATGCTCACCACCACACGCATCGACAATATTCCAACCTGCGGCGTCTTTGCGGTAAAAGCAAAAATCAAACACTGGTCTGAATTTGAATCGGCGGAAAAGGAATTTTGGTTTTTCGATTACCCAAAAGCCGGAGAAGATTAAATTAGGTTTCGGCAGGCTTTACTGCATTGACCGGTATTTGTACAATACTGCCATCGGCAATCTCTACGATATAACCATCTTTGGTTATTGCGAGCGGAGTCAATACTGTTCCTCGCTTTAATCTTTCATCCTTTACCGACCGTGGGTTTGAGATCACAAGCTGTTCTTTAAGATTCTGTGATTTCAATGCCGGCGCTATCCTTACCGCCGGGTTTACAAATGGCAGCGGATCGATCGGACCACTTGAAGTATAGACGCCGAAATGAAGATGCGGTGGTGTAAATTTGGCATTACCTGTATTACCCACGGTACCCAGGGTATCACCTTTTTTTACGGACTGACCATCGGTTACCTTCTGTTCATCAAGGTGGGCGTAATACAAATGAATATCATGCTCGCTGGCACGCATCCAGACTGTTTTACCGCCAATACCGCCCTCCGCAACCCGTGTCACATAACCATTCGCTGCGGCAATAACCGGTGTCTTCTTTGGAGCGAAAATATCAATGCCCTCATGGTTGCGTTTACCACCATCGCGTGCATCGCCCCAATAACTGCCGGTTTTAGCTTTGGAGCCCGCAACGGGAAAGACGAGTGATGGTGATATGCTTGCTGACAAATGATACTCGCCGCTTTGGTAAAGTGCCGGTTGCAAACGTAACAGGTAGTCCGTTGTTTCCTCCACATTGAATCCAAAACCTGTCACCCCGGTATCAACAGCGAGTAAATGCGACTTTTCATTTTCATTTATCCTGTACAGATCAGCAAAAATGGTCATGCTGTCGCCTTCACTTTTTGTAAGTATGAAATCGATCCGCTCGCCTTGCTTTGCAGTAAACCGTAACGCCAATGCACGCGGCTTACCAGCTTTAAAAATACCGGCGAGTTTGTAAGGCAAATCGATGACCTGGTTAGTATCCAGGGCCTTCTCGGATGCGGCGAGCCAGGCCTGTCCGGCCGGGTCCTTCCTGATAGAACGGCCGTAGGCCTCATGAGGTGTGCGTTTCTCGAAAATATGGCTGATAGAACCATTGCAGGAAGCAATGCTAACCAGGATAGTGATGATGAGTATGAATTTAAAGAAATACATCACCTGCATTCCAACAAAGTAAAAGCCGGAATTCGTGAAGAAAATTGTAAGTGTAGAGCAAGCAAAATTTTCCCCAATAAATCAATCAAAATCGTTTAATAATATTTCGAACCTGTGCGACATAATGACCCCCGAATAATACCGCATGCACCAGCAGGGGATAGAGTTGGGCAAAGTCCAGCCTGCGTTCCCAGCTATTTTCCAGGGGATAAGCTTCATCATAAACCTTGTAAAACCGTTCCTGGAAACCGCCAAATAAGCGCGTCATTCCCAAATCCATTTCACGATGACCGTAATAGACAGCGGGATCATAGATCGCTGCCTGGCCATCCTGGGCAGTCATAAAATTGCCACTCCAAAGATCACCATGCAGGAGAGCGGGAGTTTCATTTGGAAAAATCTCCCCAAACTGTGCGCAGCATGCTTCCGCATGGTTCACATCATTTGTAGAAAATATTTTCCTGTCAAACAGGTCACGGACCAGGGGTATGATCCTGCAATGCGTATAAAAAGACGCCCAGTTTTCATGCTTTGTATTTGCCTGGACTAGGCTTCCGATATAATTATCTTCCATCCATCCAAAGGAATCGCTGGTATGCTGATGAAGAATTGCCAGAGATCGTCCGAAATTTTCCCAGAAATTGCTGGCAGGCCTTCCGGGTGAAATCCATTCCAGCAACAGGTACTGCTGGTTGTTTGTTTCACCATGCTTTATGGTGGCAGGTATGTGTAAACTTGTATTGCCAGCTGCATTTCTCAATACATCCAGGCCTCTTGCTTCTTTTTCAAACATAGCAGGATAGCGTCCTGCATCATTTATCTTTAGGAAATAATTCTTTTGGCCAGCTAAACAATACGCTGAATTTATATCTCCGCCATGCACAGGGGAATAATGATCGATATCGAGGTCGAGTTCTTGAATTATGGTTTGTATGGCCATTCCAATTTGTAATCGCAGTCTGTTATTGCGTCATCAAAATCCCAACTCCTGCACCGGGTCCCAGAATTTTTTTTCAAAATCAACTACTTTATCATCTTTAACTTTTACCCCTTCCTTTTTCAACCTTTGTTCCATGGCATCAGGCGTTGGAAAATGATGTTTGCCACTGAGGATACCCAGCCTGTTGACGACACGGTGCGCGGGTACAGTTGGCTTTACTTTTCCTGCGCCATTCATAGCCCAGCCCACCATGCGTGCCGAAAGTTTCGTGCCAAGGCAGGCTGCGATAGCGCCATAGGAAGTCACGCGCCCCTTTGGAATTTGTCGCGCTACTTCATATACCAGCTCGAAAAAATTATCTTCCTTCTTCCCTGAAGGTTTTATGGTTGTTAATTTTCCCGCTGCTTTTTTCTTTGTCGGCATAAATAAATAAATCTCTTTTAATGTTTATTAAGTGTTGCCATCTTCACCTTGTTCCGTTCTGCTTTTTCTCAACGCTGATCTTTTTGGTTCCGGTACCCGTTCATAATCGTAGGGACAGTGTATACATCCATTTCCACAGCAATAGCCACGTTCCAGCAGGTATTGTCTTGTGAGTACGACCAATCCCTGATCATTGACATAATAATGAATGCCTTCAATCCACGGGTTCATTCTTCAGCATTTGTTTGAGTGTCTCATCCTGGTCGGGACCTGGCAAAACTTCAGGCAATGAAAAACAAATATAATGAACACGGTTACTGCCGGCTATATCCAGGGATTCATAATGCGTTTTGATCTGAAGTTCGGCGGCAATATCAGTTTCACGATATAGATCGTTCCGGTCTTCATGCACAGTGCATTGATATAACTGGATCACCTGTTTTGTAAACTCATACAGATCGGGGCTATCTGTTTTAAGATTGATTTTGCCCCCGTCTGCAAGAAACTGCTGGTACAAACGCAGGAAGCGTGGATGTGTCAGTCTTTTTTTTGCTTTTGAAACCCGCAACTGCGGATCAGGAAAGGTGATCCAGAGGGATTCAATTTCATCTTTCCCAAAATACTGGTTGATATGATCGATCTGCGTGCGCAAAAAAGCAACATTTGACAGGTTTTTCTGCATCGCCTTTTTTGCTCCTACCCAAATGCGGTTTCCTTTCAGATCAACACCAATAAAGTTTCTATCGGGATAAAGTTCCCCAAGACCCAAGGCATATTCACCCTTACCGCAGGCCAGTTCCAGCGTAATTGAATTTTCATTTTTGAAAAAGGATTTCCACTTTCCCGCCATGCCTTCGGGGTATTGCAAAACATTGGGGAATGTTTTCAGCTCCTCAAACCGTATTAATTTTTTTTGTCCCATTAGCGGGCAAAGTTAAGCCAGCGGGTTCCATACAACAAAGTTTACAGCTTATGGCACTCTAATTGAACGATTATAAATACAGGAGCGAATCGGTAAACGGAAGGATCATGAAATTCAAGGCATTAAAAGCGGAGCAGTGTGTTGACTATGTAGTGATAGCCGGTCATTTACGGTAATAATTTCTACATGGCCAGGGTTGAATTTACAGGCCGTACCCTTCCTATCAATTACCGTTTATAAGCTGATACCCTAAAGCGTTGAGGTAGAGTTGAGGTGTTAAAAAGATGAGGGCCTGCCAACGGGTAGGCCTTCACCTTTTCATTTTGCATCGGCCCTTAGTGTTTCTTCCGTGCTCTTCGTGACCAACTCTCCGCACCAGGTACACTCGGAATACTGCAGGAATATTTCTCTAAAAATTAGCCGACAATCCAATCCCCACTAATGATTTCAATTGCAGGGCTGCGCTGTTATTATCTTTTCCAAACAAACGCACATCGTCATCGTAGATCATATCCACACTCCAGGTAACGGATAGCAAACGCGTGAGTTTTATGTTCAGTACATTGGTAAAATACAGGTCGATGTTTTGTGGCTTTCTTCTATAGTTTGAAAACAGGTCAAGTCTACTTTTAAAGCTCAGGTTCTTATTAAATTCTTTCAGGTAGTTGATCGTTGCGAATGCACCAAACTCACCATTGGAATGTTTGCCGGGCTCTACACCATATAAACCCTGTGCGGAGAGGCTATCATCTTTTACAATAGTCCACCTGGCTGTGATCGGTGATACAAAAATAGATAGGTCAGCATTAGGTTTATAATCCAAACCCGGGCTCACCAGGATATAAGCCGGTGAAAGAAATGCTGAGGACAATGTCTTTACATCGTCGCTATAAGTATACCCTTTAAAAAGCTGTGACCGGAAGTTGACCAGGCCGGCCAGATTCAGTTTCGGGTTTAATGCATAACCATATTTGGAAAGAATGTCGATGCGGTCGTCGTTCTTGCGGCTGCCCAGGCTGGTAGTATTTACATAGCCGAGGTTAAAATCGAGGGTATTGTCCCAACTGTGTTTATCTTTTTTATAGAATGCAAACAAGTTTAGGATCGAGTTGACTGACAAAGAAAAATCATCTCCACCCGCAGCCCAGTTACTAAGTGACCCTTGTGAAACATTAATACCATACATCCCTCCCTTTCTCCAGGTATAGGGGATGGTGTCATTGGGGTCTTTCTTAATTACACGACCTGAGGCATCTCTTAATTCCCTGACCGTTTCGTCCTGCGCAAAGACATTGTAAAAACTGGCAACAAGGAAGGTCAATAACAATAACTTCTTCATTTGGTTAGATTTTTTGCAAAACTAATAAGGTTTGGATAAAGCAGGGTGGACTAAATTAAAGGGAATAGATCTCTTCATGACAGGAGTATTTCTTGTTGTCATACCAACCTTGAGCCGGTAACTTTCTCTAGCCTCGACGGGAATCGGGCAGTCTTAATTTCAATTAGAGAAAGGTCCCGGGTCTGGTTTTCTTTATTTCAAATTTCATTAGGTGCGACGCCCGGGATGACGGCGGGGTGTACTTTTGTTTTCAACATTCACTTAGTGGTGAGAAGTGAGAGCTATTTGTATAAAAACATCTTGCCAATTGGCGATCTCGTTGTTGTCATACCAGCCTTGAGCCGGTAACTTTCTCAAACCTCAGAATCTACAGGAATCGGGCCGTCTAATTTTAATTAGAGAACGGTCCCAGGTCTGGCTTTCTTCATTTCAAAATTTTTTTAAGTGCATCGCCCGGGATGACGGCAGGGTGTATTTTTTTTTCATCATTCACTTAGTGGTGAGAGGTGAGAGCTATTTGTATGAAATCTTTATATAACTGTAATAGTCTTTGAGTACAGGGCAAAAAAAACCTGTAAATCCTAAGATCCACAGGCATAACAATCACATGAGAGAAAGAGAGCTGTAGGG
>JAEYOL010000091.1 GCA_023411775.1 Bacteroidota bacterium
GAGCAGTACACATTGATCAACCTGGCATTTGAATTTATCAAACGCGGCAATAATGACAATGTACTGAAGGAAAACCTTTTTCGCCTGTCGGCCGGTTTCTCGCTTAGCGATATATGGTTTGTAAAAAGAAAATATGAGTAACCTGCAACACTTTTTTAAACAATATTTTCCGGCAGCAGCTTTTTTATTGAGCTGCTGTTTTGTTTGTGGTTGTGAGAACACGCAGGAAGATATCGACAGGTTTACCAAAAAGGTGACGATGCAGGAAGAGGCGATAAATGTTGAGAGTTTTATCAGCCAGGAGGGGAAAATGAAAGCCAGGCTGCAGGCCCCGCTGATGTTGCGGGTGATGGCCGACACCCAATACCTGGAATTTCCCCGTTCGCTGCATGTCGATTTTTATGATGACAGTACACGGATTGAAACCTTTCTCGACAGCAAGTATGGCAAATACTTTGAGAATTTAAATAAAGTGTACCTGCGCGATAGTGTAGTGGTCATCACCGTACAGGGCGACACGCTTCGATGTCATGATCTGTGGTGGGATCAGAATAGAGAGATATTTTACACCGACAGTGTGGCTACCTACCGGTCACCTGGCAATGATATAACAGGTGGCAGGGGAATGGAAGCGACCCAGGATTTGAGGATGGTGAAATTTAAAGCGCCGCTGGGAACGTTTGAGGTCAATGATAGTGGGTTTGCTCAGTAAGTGTATACACTTAAATTGAATCCCGCCCTGTGAGGGGCGGGATTGCATTAGGTTAGGACGAGCCATCAGGTTTTTCAGTTGATTGGATATCTTGGATCAAAAACGGGACGAGTCAGATTTTAGTTGTTAACATCAACTGGATAACCAAAGCTACTCACCCTTTTCATTTGATGCCAGAGCAAATTTTACAGATTCCTTAACTATTGAAAATACTGCTAACAAGGGATATCTACGATGGAATACCCCGGCATGAATTATTTTAATCATAAATACTAATGCTTATGTCGCTGAAAAACAAGACTGTGATTATAACTGGTGCCAGCCGTGGGATCGGCAAGGCCATTGGATTGAGACTGGCCCGTGAAAATGCAAATATCGTGATCGCAGCCAAATCAGTGGAGGAAAATGCCAAACTGGGGGGTACTATCTTCTCAGCGGCAAAGGAAATGGAGGAGGCCGGAGGCCAGGCGCTGGCGGTGCAATGTGATATTCGCTTCGAAGACCAGGTGCAAAATGTGGTAGATAAGACAATTGAGCGGTTTGGCGGCATTGATATCGTCGTAAATAACGCGTCTGCTATTTCACTTACCCCCACGGAACAAACCGAACCTAAGCGATTCGACCTGATGCATTCTATCAATGTAAGAGGAACTTTCTTTATGACCCGGGCCTGCATCCCTCATCTTAAAAAATCTGATAATCCCCATATCCTGACATTGTCACCGCCGGTGAATTTAGACCCCAAATGGTTGAAGGGTCATATTGCATATACCATTACCAAATATAATATGACTATGCTGGCCCTGGGCTGGGCTGAGGAACTGAAACCCTTCCGGATCGCGGCGAATGCGTTGTGGCCCAAAACGACAATTGATACCGCCGCAGTAAGAAATCTTTTAGGTGGGGAAGCACTGGCGAGGATGAGTCGGACACCCGAGGTATTAGCTGACGCGGCCTACCATATTTTTAGCAAACCATCCTCGCAATGCACGGGAAATTGTTTTATCGATGAAGAAGTCTTTGCTGCCGAAGGAATCACAGACCTGGAAAAATATTCAGTTGTACCCGGCGCGCAGCTGTACAAGGATCTTTTTGTAGATTAACTTTCGTCACCTAATTACCAATCCCTAATTCCTACCCCCCAATTACTCTTCCATCTCCTCCACTTCCGCCTCCTGTGGCTTCTCCGGTCTCATTTGCGGGAAGAACAACACATCCTGGATGGAGTGCTGGTTGGTAAGTAGCATGCAGAGCCTATCGATTCCGAAGCCGATACCTGCCGTGGGTGGCATGCCATATTCAAGTGCCCGGAGGAAATCGTAATCGATGAACATGGCTTCATGGTCACCTCGTTCCATCAATCGCACCTGCTCTTCAAAGCGTTCACGCTGATCGATCGGGTCGTTGAGTTCAGAATAGGCATTAGCGATCTCCTTACCATTAATGATTAGCTCAAATCTTTCTACCAGCCCGTGCTTGTCACGGTGTTTTTTTGTTAGCGGGCTCATCTCCACCGGGTAGTCGATGATGAATGTGGGTTGAACATAATGGTCTTCGCATTTTTCACCAAATATCTCATCGATCAGCTTTCCTTTACCCATGGTATTGTCGACATGAATATGCAGATCACGACAAACGCCACGGAGCTGCTCTTCATTCATATTGCTGACATCGATACCGGTATGCTCTTTTATAGCATCATAGATCGCAATTCGTTTGTATGGTGCTTTGAAAGAAATGCTGTGATCGCCTACCTGCACATCGGTGGATTTGCAAACGTCGAGCGCGGCTTTTTCAAGCAACTGCTCAGTAGTTTCCATCATCCAGTAATAATCTTTGTAGGCCGTATAAAACTCAAGGATGGTAAACTCAGGATTGTGTGTGCGGTCCATACCTTCATTGCGGAAGTTGCGGCTGAATTCATATACCCAGTCGAAACCGCCAACTATCAGTCTTTTCAGGTAAAGCTCGTTGGCTACACGTAAATAAAAAGGCACGTCCAGCGCGTTATGATGCGTGATAAAGGGACGGGCGGCGGCACCACCGGGAATGTTTTGCAAAACGGGGGTATCCACTTCCAATGCACCCCTTTCATTTAGAAATTCACGGATGGAATTGATCATCCGGGTCCTTTTGATAAATGTTTCCTTTACGGCAGGGTTGATGACCAGGTCGGCATAACGTTGGCGGTAGCGGAACTCGGGATCGGTCACGGCGTCGAAAGTCTGGCCTTCGGCTTCTTTTACTATTGGAAGAGGCCTTAATGATTTACTCAGCAACGTAAGCTCTTTTACGTGCACCGATATTTCACCTGTTTTTGTGATAAATCCATATCCTTTGATACCGATGAAATCACCAATATCAAGCAATTTCTTCCAGACGATATCATACAGTGATTTATCCTCGCCTGGGCAAATATCATCTCGGCGGATGTACAGTTGTATCTTTCCATGCGCATCCTGCAACACGGCGAAATTAGCCTTACCCATGTCCCTTACACTCATGATCCGGCCTGCCATGCATAGGTCGGCAAACTGGTCTTTATTCTCTTCTTTGTAATTCGTTTTTATATAGGTAGAATGACTATTGACCGGGTACAGGGGCGCGGGGTAGGGCTCGATACCCATCATGATCAGTTCTGCCAGCTTTTCGCGGCGAATCTGCTCCTGACCTGAAAGATGTTGTGTACTCATGTTCTGCATTTCAAAAGTGCGGCAAAGGTACTGGAAAGCCGCCTTTTTCATTGCCCGGATTTTCCAAAATAGAATGCGATGATCCGGGGTGGAATTTTAACCTCCCGCGGGACACTGGTATTAAAAAGCCTGTCCCACCAGGTGGTGCAGGTACTAAAACACCGGTCGGGAAACTTGCAGTGATGATGGATATGAGAGGCCTGCAATCCGGGAAGAACCTTGCGCGCCCAGGGTTGATGTAAAAAGAAATGCATGAAACAATAATAAACGAACCCGCTGTACAACCCCGTGAAGACGGTGATATAATTGTTAGAACAAACCGCGATCAGACCCAGCAATACATTTATTGACAGTAAGGTGTTACGCAACCGGGGCGTAATCTTTAGTTCAGTAGGGTGACGATGATGATCGAGATGCCTTTCAAGGCTCTTTCCCGGATGTTTAATTTCTTTTCCATGCATCCAGAACCGGTGGGCGATGTATTCCATAAAGGTAAAGGTTAAAAATCCTGTAGCAAATAGAAGAAGATGAAACAAGGGCCGGTTGACCGTACTCATTTCAACTATGCCATAAAAGACGGGACTTATTAAAAGCAGGTAAACAGCATAGCATGCAGTTTCAGTATATACCCGCTGGTTTTTTGATGGTGAGTTGTTCATGGCGATTTTTTTTGTTGAATGGTTATTGTATGATTTCAGCTGCCCGGTTAACAACCGGCTCTGGCGAGAGATAGCGCATAAGAGAATTTTTATGAGCCTGGCGATCCATGGCATTTCGCATGAGAAAATTTTTAATAGATGCCGGTAAAAGCTTATCCAGCAATATAAAGATTCTGTTGACCTTGCCAGGGATGATCACTTCTTTTCCTTTTAACATACCGTCAATGGCGATGGGCCCCACGTCTTCAGGATTCATCACAGACATTCGGGAAATCCAACTGCCATTTTTATTCATCAGGGTCACGGGAAGGTTGGTGTTCATGCCCCCCGGGCAAAGCACGCACACATGTACGTGGTCGCCTTTGAGCTCACGACGCAGGCTTTTTGAAAGGGAATAAACAAACGATTTGGTTGCGCCGTAAACATGTTTTTTCGGCAGGTGGAAAAATGCCGCCATACTGCTCACATTCATGATGTAGGAACGACTGTTTTGTTTCAGCAGACCGAGGAATAATTTTGTCATCAAGGTAGTTGCCAGCACATTTAGTTTGATTTGTTGTTCGTATAACCTGATACTCCCTTCCTCGAAAAGTAACGTGCTTCCCAGGCCGGCATTGTTGATGAGGATGTTTACACTCAGTTGCATGGTAGCTATTTCACTGTACACTTCCAGGCAACCTTGTTTATGGCAGAGGTCTTTTTCTATCAGGACCACGTCAACCAGGTAATTGCGACGAACGAATTGGGCAAGGGCATGAAGTTCAGGTCCAGGTAGCGCTACTAGCACCAGGTTCATGTTTCTTTTTGCACATTCGATGGCCAGCGCTTTTCCAAATCCTTCGCTGGCTCCTGTGATTATTGTATAGCAGGAAGTACGCATAGTCCGGGTTTTGAAAAGTGAATGGTGGCTTGTACAGCTTTTGCGAATGGTGTGATATTATAACCGAGCTCATTGATGGCTTTTTCTGAGCTAAAAGATTTATTGCAGTAAATATGTTTGACACCTTCGGCATTGAAGACGGGTTCTTTTCCCATCAGTTTTGATTGCAGGACATGCCAGTGACCATAAAGCCGGGCAACAAACTTTGGTGCCGGTAACAACAGTGCTCCATTACCTGAAGCATCGCGGATGATACGAAAGAACTCTTCGTAACTGAGGTTTTCACCCCCGAGAATATATTTTTCACCATTTCTTCCATTTTCCATGGCAAGTACATGTCCCCATACCAGGTCATCAATGAAGACATAATTGGAAACATAACTTGTTGGATTAGGACAAAACGTGGGTTTACCTGAGATAAACCGCCTGATCACGCTATTAACGCTGATAGGATGATTGTCGTTGCCGGGACCGAACACTTTCGAGGGGCTGACAATCACCGCATGCAAGCCTTTTGTGCAATATTCTATGACCGTTTTTTCTGCCAGGAATTTCGAAAGATCGTAATCAGAATCAAAGGCTGTGACGCGAGGGTCGACTTCCGTCATGGGTTGCGCGATCGAAGGGCCGATCACGCCACAGGTACTTGTGAAAACAAATTTCTGAACACCGGTTTGTAGTGCGGCTTCAAGAACATTACGGGTTCCTTCTACATTGATATCATAAAAACTCGAACGCTTGCCAGCAACATGTCGTACGAGGGCAGCGGTGTGAAATACCTGCTGACAGCCCTGCATAGCCCGGGTTACCGAATTTTTATTGGTGATATCGCCGGGAAAAACGCGTATTCCGGGATGAACAGGAATAAATCCTGAGTTTGGGTCGCGAACCAGGATATTAACGATATTTCCCTGTTGTGCAACTGCCAGTGCCAGGCTGTGACCAACATAACCGGTAGCGCCTGTTATAAAAACTTTCATAAAATGATTTTTGATTTTTTTAAATAAGAAGATAATAATGAGGACTCATAGGAAAAGGACAGAACAAGGTGAAGAAATACAGCCGGCCATACCGAATGACACCAGATCGTAAGCGCACAGAATAACAAACCAAGTGGAATTGATCCAAGGACCTCTCTCTTTCCATTTACGCCGTGAATGAACGCGTACAAAACCAGGTTGATCAAAATGGCCCTTCCAGTGTCTGTGATCTTCATACAGCCAAAAAGTAAAACTCCACGGAAGAACCATTCGTAGCTAACCAGGAAAATTGATCTTAGTGCAATGTGCAGGTTAGTATTAGCTATATATTCTGTTTCATCATTAATGCCGTCAATGGAACGTGGCCGGTTTTTAATTCCGATATTTACCAGTAACGCTACTAATATATTAAAAGCAATGACCTGTGCCCAACTGATCTGGTTTGGTAAAGCGAGCAGATCAATAGGTAGCTCCGTTAAAGTCATGGCAGGTAAAATGGCCATGATAATGATGCCGCCGGCATGCCGGACATGCAGGTGTTGCCAGTTTCCCTTTTGCTGGTGTACAGAAAGAAGGCTTTCACTTCCTTTCCGGGATACCCAGGAAGTCAATATAAAAAGCAAGCCATAACAAGCTAATAATGCAGCAATTTGAAAATAGGTTTCCATAACAGTTATCTTAATTGCATGGTTACATTGTAAATGCCATGTTTAACTTCCATCCTGGCACAGACACCGTTGACATAGTAGTACTCGTTGTGATTGCCATCCGGGAAATCAATACGATAGTGATGCGCTCCCAGTTGCTGTATGTTCAGGAATCTTTGAAAATTATCTGAATAGACTTTTGCGATGGTAACCGGTTCCTGCATGAAGAGGCAGGACATATTATACCGAATGGGATAGTTGTCGAATGTTTCGGAACGATTGCCCTTGGTGATGACATAGTTTCGTCCTGCCAGCCTGGTTTTCTTGTTCAGCTTTTCTGTTCCATTCATTTTGCGATAGAGAAAAGAAGACGTCATAATTCCATTTTCATAGGTGGCTTCTTCCATCGCTTTTATGGTAAACATGAAAACAACCTGGGCTTTGATAGTTGACTCTATTTTGAGCCGTGTTTTTCCGGCAGTTTGCTCTTGTGTAAAGATCAGCGAGCCGATTTCTTTCCCTTTTCTTATAACCAGGTAGTTGAGTCTTGACTGCTGCGACCAGGCGGCAATGCTGATGCCAAGCAGCAGAAGACAAAGAAAGATGATGAATCCGGCTTTTTGGATCATCTTAATGACCCGGGCAGCTTTTTCTGGATTGCTGCGCCGAAGTCGGCGCAGCACCAGGTAGATAATGGTGGGAATCATGAGTGGAGGTTTAATGGTAATGGTTATGTTTTAATTAAAGCCCTTACTTGAAGAGATTGTAAGCGTACATGACATAGTACAGCCCGCCGACCTGGGGGTTGCCATACGCATTTTGGTAATAGTGATTTAGAATATTTGTTCCACCGAGCCTGAATGTTGATTTGATTTTCGGAAGGGTATAACTTACCTGCGCGTCAATCGTTGTAAATGCTTTTACAGGACCGTTGGCGAGTTCGCCTTCCCATTCAAATGCATCCTGCCAGCGCATCATGATATTAAAGGAGAACCTTTTGCTCTTGCCAAAGCCGGAATTGCTAAAGCCTGCGTTCAGCCGGTATTTTGCTGTGTTGAAATAAGCTTTGAAGTCGTTGGGTACATCCGTTATCACGTCTGAATAGGCATTAAAGAATAATGCGAAGTTGTTTTGAAGCTGGTATGCCAGGCCCAGTCCATACCCATGCGTTTTTACGGAATTACCGCTATTTACCACGATAGAATATTTTAAGTCGGTGGAGGGTTGATACAGGCCGATCCTCCCCAGGAAACGTTGATATTTCCCGATATAAGCGTATGCATCAATCAGGATTCGATTTTGGATCAGACCTTTATAGCCTATTTCAAAAGAGCGCATTGTTTCAGGTTTTAGGTCTTGAAACTGGTAAGGACTGGTAGATGGAACCTCTTTGATTTCATACACGGGGTGTTTTTCTGCATGGATAAAATCTTTTATCCAGGATAACCCACCCAATAAAGTGAAGCCACCTCCTGGGTTGAGCCGAATCCATTGCGCCAGGTTGCCGGGGAAGCGGTAAGCGGTCTGGTAGGACATACGAAGATTGTTGTTCTCAGCCAGTTTGATCAGGGCTGCAAACCTGGGTGTAAACTGGGCCTTGAAGTTTTCGTTTTTGTCGTAGCGACCGGAACCAACCAGGGTAAGTTTTTCATTAAACAGTTTTCTTGTGACCTGCAGGTACGTCCCTGTTTCGTTTATACGGATGGGTTGTAGGGTATCGATAAATAATGTTCCCTCGGAATTCAGAACATATCGTTTGTAATTACCACCCACCACGAACTCAGCGGTCTTGTTAGCATCTCCAAATGTGTATTGACCTTCGGCCATCCATAATTGAGATTTTTCCTTGAATAATCCTCCGTCGGGAATGGGTATACCTCTCACGACATCGAATAGTTGTTTGAACTGTGCCGATCCCGGTGCAGGGCGATCGCGGTCCGCAAAGCTGCGACCGGCTTGATGCAGGGCCGGTGCGGCATTTAATACAGCGGCTTTTGCCTGTTCTTCGGTACCGCCACTCAACATCACAGTTTGATAGATCTCTGCCGCGCCTGTCGCGAAAGCACCAAGGTATTGCGGATACCAGCTTCCGGGAGGATCCAGTTTATTATAACTACTTTTCCAGGCCTCATTAACCAGTTGACTGGTTACCGTGGCTGCATAGGCTTCGCCGGCGTTTTCCTGGGTGGTATATCCGCGGATAAACCAGTTCTTATGTTTTAATTCTACTTTGTACTGGCTGATTTTTACTCCCTTTAACGCGTAGCGGTCATCATCGGTGTACACAGTATTGCCGGTCGCGTGGTTCGCCATCAGCTGTGCTTCAATTTTGTTTGATAATTTATAGTGAAGGGCTCCGGATAGTTTGAAGTTTTTTGTTTTCGGGTCTATAATATCTTTTTCCTGGAAACCAGTTCGCGAAACCATGAGTTCATTTGCCAGGAAAGGTGAGAGTATAGGTGTGAGTGCGGGATTATTCTGGATGGCGCCTTGTATAAACGGCCTAATATCCACAGTAGTTTCGTCGCCGTATACATTTACCCCGTTATAGTTCGGATCGCTCATGCGATCCCCGGCGATACGCTGGCCTGAGGTTAGCGACCTTTGATAATTTGTGGAATCAGAGGCAAGCCAGTCATCTGCACTCAGGTATTGCGTGGAGATCTTAATGGCCAGCCTGTTTTTAAACGCGTGGGCCCAGCGCAGGGAGTAGTCATTATAAGCGGAAGCCTGCCCTCTTGCACTTTTACCAAGATGCATGATCCCCTGTTTCACCATCACACTAAGTCCCTGGTGTTTGAAAGGATCTTTGCTATTGATCAGGATTGTACCATTCATACCTCCTGGTCCGTACAAGGCAGATGAAGCACCGATCAGCAGCTCTATACTTTCAAAATCTAGTTCTGTAACACCAGCGAAATTGGCAATAAAGAAATTGAGTCCCGGTGCCTGGTTATCCATACCGTCTACGATCTGGTTGACCCGGCTACTGCCGCTTCCATTAAACCCACGGGAGCTGGGGGTTTTAAACATTAAACCGGCGGTGGTGAAATCGAGGCCGGGTACATATACTATATTATCATAGGCACTGGTACTTGGGGAATGACGGATCTTTTTTAAGCCAATACGATCGGCAGCATAAGTGCTTTTAAGAAGTGTATTGGTTATTACTTTTGCCTTGAACTCCACCTCTTCAAGGATACCTGATACGGGTGTCATTTGAATATTGAGTTCCGAGGGACTGCTGATTCTTATCTCCTGTTGCTCGAAATTCACATGTGAGATAATAAGCATCACCGGAAAGTCTGAAACGGTCAGCCGGAAGTTTCCTTCGCTATCGGAAATGGTTCCGGCCTTCAGTTTCTTTAACCTGACAGATGCTCCGGCGATGGTTTCACCCGAATGGCCGTTCTTCAGCTTGCCACTTATAATGGTGGCGGTTTGGAGTTGCGCATACACCACTCCCAGGCTGCATAAAGCAGCTACTACTAATAAGAGCCTTTTCATAAAAAATGTTTTGGTTAAATAATGGCTTAGGTCATGAGCTTAGTTTAAGATGAGTGTAGGGGCGAATAAATGTGGGTCAACAGAGGTAGCGGATTCTACAGGCCCGGGGATCTCGCCCTGGCAAATCAGCAGGAAATGGTGTGCAGTCAAAACATGCCAGGTATAGGAATTAGTGCCGGTAATCTGGTCTTTAGCAATCCCCGGCAGCAAATCACAAAGCAGGCCCCCCCAGCAGGCCTGTTCAAGCTCCTTCAGGTAGTTTTGTCCAGCAACACCGCCGGGGATATTGCCGGAGAGCTCCTGTGTAGTGAAGCTGGTGCCTTTCATCAGCAGGATCTCCCGGTTTAATTGATTTGCGCTCATGGTATTTGTTTTATGATACCAAACTACTACCACAAACAGGGTATATATAATTGAATTTTGCTTTAACGTTTTCCTTATTTGCAAAAACTGCAAATCAGCCCTGGTGGGGGAATTGTTTCCTTTCTTAAAATGAGCTATCTTAATGGTGGGCTGTTTTTAGGGTCACACAAGACAGTTTTGAGCTTACAA
>JAEYOL010000230.1 GCA_023411775.1 Bacteroidota bacterium
GGGCTGGATCGGTATGTCTCTGCCGTCATTAAAAAAGATATTCGCCCTGTAGACATGGCCGAACTCGAAAGAGCTTTTGCTGATACTACTGTTACAGATACTGTTTTCCTCAGGCTCCTGGTTAGTGGCAACTACAGCCTATACCAGTTCACCGATACAAAGCCGCATTTTTATATCAAAGTAGGTAGTGGCGATTACCAGGAATTACAATACAAGGTCTTCCTGGTTGACCGCAACACAAGGCTCTCCAGGCAATATATCTTTCGCGACCAGTTAAAGTCTATGATGCCTGCCGGTAGCGCATCAACATCCCTGGATAATGTACTTGGTTCAAGCAATTACAGCGAGAACGACCTGGTGAAGGTTGTTGACAAGATGAACAGCTCTTTAAGTAACGGCAGTACCAGTTATAAGGTGAAAAAACAGAAACAATACCTGTCATTTTTCGTGGGTGCGGGTATGTTGCACTCAACCCTGAAGTACCAGGGAGAGCCCGATGAAAATACCGCCCTTAATTATACGAGCAGTACAAAACCTTTATTGTTGGGTGGTTTTGATTTTGCTATGTGGCGCAACATGCAGCGTTTGAAACTAAGGTTTGAGCTGGCCTGGTACAAGACGGAATACCATGGCGACAATAACCCCTCCGAGACGGACAGTATTCGTTATCACCTCAGCGTATCCTCGATGGCGCCATCACTTTCCGCATTGTATAATGTGGTGAATCATCCGCAGCAAAAGCTTTACCTGGGTCTTGGGTTTCAATACAATTTCTCTTCCTATCCCGAGAATCTTCTGCACAAGAAATATTACAACAATCCCGGCTACCTGTTAACACGTTCACCGCACCTGGACCTCAAAAAATCATGGTTCGCACTGAACGCACGGACGGGATTTCTCCTAAACGATAAATTTGAGATCGCGGCTACAGCCAGTTTCGGATCGTTTATCACGTATTTGAAACCCACACTTTATTCGGCCAACCTGAACTATCATTTTTAATATTGCTACGGATACTTGCAATCTTATTGTCAGTGCGGAGCACGAATTTTTAATTCCATAAGTTTTTATCATGAAATGTATCATTCAGAATTTCCTGTTGTCCATTACACTTTTTACTAGCTCAGTCTCTATGGGGCAGTCATTATACAAACCCGGCTTTATAGTAAACAATAATGGTGACACTATCCAAGGCTGGATCGAATACCTTCAATGGGAAAGAAATCCCGATATTATCCATTTTCGAAATTTAGCTTCCGATGATAAGCCCAACAGTTATACCGTTAATGATCTAAATTATTTTGAGATAACAGGGCTTGACCGATATGTAAAAGCTGTAGTCATGAAGGATACAAGGCCAGTAGAAATTAACAGGCTCCCCATGCTGGTAGAGGATACCTTACTACGCGATACTGTCTTTCTACGCGTATTACTTGAAGCACCGTTAAGTCTGTATGAGTTGTATGACTCAAAACCACATTATTATATTAAAAATAAGGAGGAAGACTATGAGGAGTTACAATATAAAGTTTACCTGGTTGATAGCGATACCCGGGTGCTTAGGAGTTACATATTCCGTGGGCAACTGGAGCAGCTACTCATCGCAGCAGGGAAATCAGATGTTTCCGTACCAAGGCTAAGGACTGCTGAGTATCGCGAACGGGAGATTTTGAATCTTGTGAAAAAATTGAACGAAATCCTCTACAATAGTAGTTATAGCTATGTTGCACCCAAACTTAAATTGCGTGCGTCATTCTTTGCCGGCGCAGGGCTTGCATTCTCAAAAATAAAATATTCAGGCCAGGCAGATAACCTCTCCAATCTTGACTATTCTTCGAGCACTCAGCCACTGTTTTCAGCGGGAGTTGACATTCCAATTGGACGAAACCTTCAACAGCTTGTGTTCCGGACAGAACTCAGTTGGTATAGCCTCAAGTATAAAGGATTTGGTCACCGGGGCATAGCGGACAGCGTTACATATAATCTAAAAGCCAGCAACCTGTCACCGTCACTCTCGATCTTATATAATTTCGTTAATCGAGATAAAAACAAGCTTTACCTTGGTGTTGGGGTTGCTTACAACCTCACGACCTACCCGGAAAATTCCCTGACGTTGAGAACTCCCTATAATAAATTGGAGTTTTCTCCTCACCTGGATCTTGAAAAAGGCTGGTTGTCTTTCAATGCCAGGGCTGGATATATTCTCAACAGGAAATTTGAGCTGGCGACAATGGCAAAATTAGGTGGGAGCTTCTCGAATTATACCAGTTTTGGGCTAGGGCCACATATAGTATGCGCCTCACTTAATTATCATTTCTAGACCTGTAGAGCTTTCTCATGCCACATGGTCCATGTTTCCAAGCTCCCTGCTTGCGTTTTTGAATATAATTCTTTGCTTTTGTTCATACCACCAGCGAGGCATTGTCTTTTTCATGACCGTATCAATGCTCCGCATGCCAAACAAATTCCAGGCACCTTTTAATTTGTTGCCCAAGCTGGGGTGTAAAGCCCGCAGGCTCATCGCAAAACCACTGTCGATATATTCCATATGATGCCAGTAACCTGCCGGCATAAAAAGTGTATCACCCGGCTCCAGGATAAAATCAAATCCTTCTGCCAGTTTCAATGCAGGGAATTTTTGATAATCCGGTGAACCGTTTTGATTGTAATAGTTTGAAAAGTCAGCAAGGCTCAAAACCTCAAATGGTTTCCTGTACAGTTTATACTGCTCCGTGAAGGGAAACATCAGAACCCGTTTCCGGCCGCCAAATTGCGTGTGCAGTATATGGGAGAGATCAATATCGAAATGCATATGGGTAATGCTGGAAGCACCACCCGTAAAAAGCATCGGGTATTTTTTTACAAACCCCTTCATCAGGTGTTCGGGCCATGTAAAATCTTTGATCAACCGGGGTGCGTGGTCAAAAATATTGAACAGGAAAATGCGCCAGCCCGCTGGTCCCTGGCTGATCATGTCAATATACTCCCCGAAAGTTTTGTAATCATCCGCCTTATTGATCGGCGTGTAGGCATCACTTTTAATATTGTTGTAAAGTGGAACTATTTTATCGCCGACAAGCTGTTTGAAATAATCCCAGTTCCATTTTGTGTATGCCGGCCACTGTTTTGCGAGATCTTTAATTACAATGGGTATGCCCGGTTGGTAAAATTCTTTCCTGAATTTACCTGGTTCGATCGAGTTGACCGAAGTGACCGGCTTCAGCTGCATACCGAATATTTTATCAAAGTTAAAATTAAGGGGAAATCCAAATTGACAGTAGAATATCGCCTACTAAATCTTTTTAATAAAAAACACCCGTAGATTTATAGAGATTTAACAGGCCTGCAGATAAAGAAATTTGATTATGTTACTTCGTATTCATCCTGAAAACCCCCAGCAACGCCATATCAGAACGGTCGTAGACACGCTGGAAAAAGGCGGCATTATTATCTACCCGACAGACACCATCTATGGTCTGGGTTGCGATATACTCCAGCAAAAAGCCATTGAGCGGATTTGCCGGATCAAAAATGTAGAACCCCGCAAAGCGCAGTTGTCTTTTATTTGTTCCGACCTTAGTCACCTCAGTGAATATTCCAAACAGGTATCTACTGCTACATTCCGCCTTTTAAAGGAATATTTACCTGGGCCTTATACTTTCATACTTCATGCAAGCAAAATGGTTCCCCGGATACTGCAGAGTAAAAAAGATACGATCGGGCTTCGCATTCCAGATAACAAAATAGCGCAGGCCATTATCAACGAGCTGGGCCGGCCCATACTCAGCGCTTCCCTTCCAGGTGAAATGGTGGAAGACTATACCGATCCTGAGATCATGTATGAGAATTTTATGCACGATGTTGACATCGTGATCGATGGAGGTATAGGCGGCACGGTACCTTCAACCGTGCTTGATTGTACCGGGCCAGAGCCTGTCGTACTTCGGGAAGGTTTAGGAAAATGGAACTAACCTTTGATATGGAATACTGACCGCCTAACAATCAGATTCACCCAAATTAGATTTGATAACCGTCCTCTTCGAATAATTCCAATTGCGCATCCATCATCCTGAAACTTCTGCGGTGGTATTTACACAAACCATGTTCGGCTATAGCATGGCGATGTGCCGGTGTGCCATAACCTTTATTACTCACCCAGTGATAAACGGGAAATTCATCGTGCAGCTGGCACATATACTCATCCCTGTAAGTTTTTGCGAGAATACTCGCCGCTGCTATACTGGCGTAAAGACCATCGCCCTGGATCACGCATTGGTGTGGTATCGACTCGTAGGGTTTGAATCGATTGCCATCAATCAACAAAAGCTGGGGCAGCTCCTGCAATTTTGCAATCGCGAGGTGCATAGCCTTGAAGGAAGCATTTAAAATATTAATATGATCGATCTCTTCATTGTCGACTGAAGCAACAGCCCATGCAATGGCTTTTTGTTCAATGATCGGCCTTAGTTCATTGCGTTGCTCGGCGGAAAGTTTTTTGGAATCGTTTAGCAGGGGATGTCGAAATTTTCTCGGCAGGATAACAGCAGCCGCAAATACAGGCCCGGCAAAACAACCCCTGCCGGCCTCATCGCAGCCGGCTTCAATCAGCGTGTTTTGGTAGCGGGATTTCAGCATGGGTATATAAATAAATCAATTTTTCGGGGTGAAACGAAAATAATCGATG
>JAEYOL010000273.1 GCA_023411775.1 Bacteroidota bacterium
ATCCTGCTGAATGGCGATAAAGTGGAAGCCCTGAGTGCGCTGATCCACCGCGGGCGGGCGCAGGATTTTGGCAGGAAGCTTTGTGAAAAATTGAAGGAGCTTTTGCCGCGCCAGCAATTCCAGATCGCTATCCAGGCCGCGATCGGCGCGAAGGTGGTGGCGAGGGAGAATATTTCTGCGATGCGTAAGGATGTTACGGCTAAATGTTATGGTGGTGATATCAGTCGTAAGCGTAAGCTGCTGGAGAAACAAAAAGAGGGTAAGAAGCGTATGCGGCAGATTGGTAATGTGGAAGTGCCGCAGGAGGCCTTTCTGGCGGTGCTGAAGCTGGATGATTAGTGATCTGCCTGCGGCAGGGGGTAGCCACGGAATACACAGATTTCACGGATTAGTTGGCCACGAATTACACGAATCACACGAATTGGGCCACGGATTACACGGATTAGATTAGCCACGAATAGCACGAATTACACTAATTGGATTTCTCCGTGTCCTCCGTGCAATACTCTGTGCTCTCCGTGACCTTTGCCACTGATTACACGGATTACACGGATTAGGATGGCCACGAATTACACGAATCACACGAATAGATTTCTTTGTGTTCTTTGTGTACTACTTTGTGTTCTTCGTGACCTTTGCCACGGATTACACTAATTATCACTGATTAAATTTAGTGGGCTAAAGATTGGCGAAAGGTATTTTCGAATCGACGACCTAACTCCTAAACCGATAGTCATCGGGTCCTAATTATGAATTCCTAAGCAAATCTCGGGGTTAGCGAACTAATCTTTTATCGGCTTTTCCTTCCCTTTATTTTTCTCAGATTTCTCCTGTAGTCTTTTTTCGTCTTTATTGCCTTTGTTATCAAGAATAGGATCGCCCATGGGGGGATTGCCGATATAGGGATCCACGCCCCGCATGTCCACTTTGAAGTCGAAAGCTTTGTCGACATGCACCCATTTCCCATTCTCCCATTTGAAAGCTTCATTATCACCATCGGGAACAAGGGTCCATTTATTCTCAGGCTCATTTGTCTCCGACACCAGGTGATCCACCAGGATCATATCCAGCTCGTCGAGATAGTTTAGTAATACCCGTGCATCTTTTTTATACTCCAGGCTAAACCTGAACTGTGGTTTTTTGGGAATGCTGTCCTTTTCAAAACTGAAAAACGGCCCGCCAAACAGCGGCTCATTCTTTTCATTGAAATGAAGCACTTCGATCCATTTTTTTGTCGTGCGGATGGTATTGTGATCGATACCAAAAAGCGTGTAATATTTTTTTCCCCTATGCTCGGTCTGTACAATATTATAATAGATCGCACCGATCCAGTTGTTTCTATTGCGCACCGAATCCATCGCGTTCATCGTAAACTCAGAATCATCGCGCAGCGGGATCAGTTTCAGTGAACCATCGCGTGTGCGCATCTGGATCGCGCCTTTCTGCCGCGCATAATATTCATCAAACTGTAGTCCCCAGGTAAAGATCCGGAAACTGCTGTCGGGTGCATAGAGTTTGGAAATACCTTTTACAGAATCAAAGGGGAAATAGAATGAGTTTTTTATTTGCAGCGCCCTCACCAGGGTGCGGGTGAAAATGCTGTCGGAGATCATACGGTCAGCCTGGAGCGTATCGGTCGCCATATAACGGGCATATTCTTGCAGCGTGTCTTCTTTTGCCCTTAATTTTTTCAGGTCGGCCGCGCTGATGGTTTGCGAAAAAGCCGCCTGCGAAAAAATTATGAACAGCGCGGTCATCAAAAAAAGCCTGGTCATGGTGGGTTTCACGGGATTTTTTGTGTGCATCTGCGAAAATACGATTTGAGTGCTCATTTCCTAAGAGAATGCCCCTGCTTATAAGTTAAAGTTTACAGGTCCCTGCTTCTAAACGGCAAATGAGACTTAATATTTTGTGAAGTTTTATTTGGGAAAAGTCTTCAATAGGAGATTTGAGTGATCGGAGAAGAAGGAAGTGAATTATGAATCCGGGGTAAAATGAGCCGTTATTAAATTGTAGCCTCATAATATATACTTCACGCGGAGTTTCACTTTTAACGTTAATAGCTTATATTCATGCATAGGTTTCCAATTCCTTGCTGCCAATTCGATTACCCTTTCAAATCTACTCAGGTTAAAGCCATCGTAATCCAGTAGTGTTCATCCTTCATCAAAAGGCAGATATGATCAAAGTTTTTGGTATCGCGTTGAAAGCCGGATCCTGGTTCCTTATCATCGCGTTATCAGTTTATTTCTTTCTCGACAATGTCATCGCTTATTTCTACGGGTACAGGGGGCCTTCGTTCGGGAATTCCATTTTTAACAACCAGCTTTGGGTGGTGATGCATATGGTGGGTGGCACTATGACTTTACTACTGGGACCTTTACAGTTTTGGCCATCCATCCGCAACAGGTTTTTATCTTTTCATCGCATGACCGGGAAGATTTACATGACCGGGATCGCGCTCATCGGGATATCTGCGTCGCGATTATCGTTGGTTAGTCCCTGTGTACCCTGTCGTATATCCCTGTTCCTCCTTACAGTGTTTGCAGTGCTGGCTACTTTTTTCGCCTGGAAGGCCATCAAAAAAAGAAACCTGAAAGTGCACCGGCAAATGATGGTACGCAGTTATGTATGCGTGCTGGCTTTTGTAGCGGTTCGGGTTGATGAAGTATTCCCGCTCGATTTTTTGTTCGGCCAGATCAGCGATGGCATGTTCAGGCGGGTGGTGAATGAGTATTTCTTTTCGTTCGTGCCACTGATACTGGCCGAGATCTTTATGGTTTGGATACCCTCTGTTTATTATAAGAAAAAAAATGTTGCAAAACCGGAACAATCATGAAAGCCGATAAAATACTATATCCCCGCATTTCGTTATGGCTGCTTTTGTTGATCCCTGTAATACTGGCCGGATTCTATCCCACATACCTGGCAAAGTTGCCTGGATCTATGGGAGGGATCATTCATATTCACACCCTGTTTATGAGTTGCTGGCTGATCCTGGCGATCACCCAACCCATGCTCATCCGCAAGAAAAAGATCAGGTGGCACAGAACCCTGGGAAAATTAAGTTATGTGGTCATGCCTCTTGTACTCTTTTTTGGCTACATGGTCATCCGGTTTTCCTACCTGGGCCGCATCGACAGGGCAGGAGGTACAGGCGCTGATATCGCGACACTGGCATTCATTAAAAGCGAATTGTACATACCCATCATATACCTGGCCTGGCTCGCAGTATTTTATATTCTGGCTGTGAGCTGGCGCAGGCGAATGATCTATCACGCGACGTTTATGTTTGCAGCGATCCTTACGATGCTGGGTCCTTCGGTGGACCGGATCATTTTTCAGGTTTATGAATATTACGACCGTGAATTCGACCTTTTTGCGGAAGTTGCGGTATTTGTGCTCATCGACATCTTATTGCTGGGTTTGCTGTATTATCACTGGCGGAATAATTATCCAATTAGAGCAGCAGCCCTGGCTCTTTCCATTTACCTGATCGGACAGCTGGGATATTTTCTGTTGCCAAAAACGAAGGGCTGGCAAATGTTTGTTACATGGATCATGGTTTAAGTTAAAGAAGATATTTTTAATAATTAATTACGTTCATGAAGGGCATTTATTTTGTACTGACGGGTTTGGCGTTGTTTGGATTTTTGCCTCTTGCCATCATTCTTTACAAACGCCGGCGCGTGAATAGAGTTTTAACCACCGGCAGGATGTCGAAAGCCCGGGTGTACGGAATCCACACTGTGAGACGACAGCCAACCGATATCGTGTATTATACCTTTTATGATCAGCACATGAAACAGTTCAATGGCAGCCTGACCTGCAAATCGGGGTTGTACAAAATGGATGATGTGATCGATGTGTACTACGATCCCGGAAACCCGAAACTCAATACCGTGAATGGCGCCTGGCAATCGAATTTCATACTCGGGTTTGGGATAGCACTCGCCGCTTTCATTTTGTTTGCGGTATATAAATTATATGAAATGATCGAGTCGGGCGAAGCCTGAGTTGCTTGAAAACATTGACTAGAAATAATTGCTATATGCACATCAAAATAACCTTCCTGTTGATCGTATTAGTCATACATCAACACCTGGCTGCGCAGCTTTCCGAAATCAAGCCATCTGGTGACTGGCAGATCTTTGGCCAGGTAAAGTACGTAGGCGCAGCAAAAGCCAGTCTTGAATTTATGCCCGGGAAAACGGACACTACTTACCTGCTTTTGATGCGTGACAGCCGCTATGAGCTAAAGGAGTATTTTAGTGTAAGATTCAGCAGCGAAGGAGGAACGCTTGACAAATTTTACGAAATATTGACTTCTTTTTTTAAAAAGGAGAACAGGAAAAATAAAGACTACCAGAAATTGTTCAACCTGGGTAATAAGCGGGTATTTGTACAACATTACAAACAATTGACGGGGCACCAGATCATGCTTTCAACTGATGATGGGCGGATTCTGCTGGGTGAGGGTGAGATTAAAAGGCTGTTCGATAGAAAATGATTCATCTGTTTCGCAGGGTCTTCGACTCCACAAGCGCGAGCAGGGCGTGGAAGTATTTCAGTTAATGGTCACTTGATTGGATCCGGCGACAATAACTAATTGGGGAAAAGCGGCTTCTAAAAAAATAAAACCGGAGTGTATGAAATTTTTAGTTTCAGTGTGTTTTGTTTTGACCTTCACCAGAATTCATGCACAGGTGAATAAAATAGAGCACTTCTTTGCCAGTTCGCCAAAACCTGAGAAACTTTTCGATTTTTTTTCAGGGGAATTGGGCTTGCCGGTATTGTGGAGTTTTCAATCATTCGGTGATTTTGCAAGTGGGGGTGTTACTCTCGGTAATGTCGCATTTGAACTTGTGACGTTTAAGGGTGCGGACACCACATCCTTCAATGGTATTGCGCTCGAACCAATCAGGCACATGGAGGAGTTTGAAAAAGAACTTGACAGACTCGGCATTGCTCATGATACGATCGATAACAGTAATGTATCAAAAGGTTTGAACGGCACACTACGTGGCTGGTCAACTTTGACGCCAAAAAATTTATTGCCGGATGAAGCCAACCTGTTTGTTTGCGACTACAAGTCAAGGCAGCAAGTCGCAGAAAATCGTAGGAAAGGGGCTGATAGATTAGAGGAAGTCAACGGGGGTGAACTGGGGATTATTTTGCTCAAAGAAATTGTAATAGGTTCAACTGATCCGGGTATTTACGAAAAGCAAATGCTGAAACTACCGGACTTAAAGAAAACTGGTGAACTTTTTACCTTTATTGAAGGGCCCTCATTACGTTTACAAAAATGTGAGAAAAACTGGATTTCGAAAATTGTGATTGTTGTAAAATCACTTAAGTCGGCGAAGTTGTTCCTTGAATCAAAAAAAATATTGGGTAAGGTAGCTGCCAATAGTGTTTTTATTTCGCCCCTGGCTATTGATGGATTGGAAATAGAATTGGTAGAATAGATCTGTTATGATTTTATCAGGAAGCTTTAGTGAAGCAATATGAAAAAAAGTTATACTCTCTTCTTTGCACTTATAATTTTCCTGTATTCAATTAATGCACAAATATATGATACCATAAAAGTAAAAGTGCATGAACATACCATGACCCTCTACTCATCCGGCATTGGAAAGCCTACAGTTATCTTAGAAGCAGGGGGAGGCTCCAGTCATAAAACGTGGGAATTGGTACAACCTAAGTTAGCTGCCTCTGCCAGGATCATTTCTTATGACAGACCTGGGTATTTGAATTCTGATACATGTACATTGTCACGAGATGCGATTACAATTGCAAGGGAATTAAAAGCAGCATTGACAAAGGCCAAAATCGCCCCGCCATATATCTTGTCGGGTTGGTCTTATGGTGGTGCCCTGATACGGGTGTTTGCGGGGCTTTACCCGGACGAAGTGGCAGGGATGGTATTAGTTGATCCCGCGCCTGAGGAAGTGTATCCCCGGCTGGAGAGAGAGTTCCCGGAAATGATGAAAGAAGACATGGAGTATATGCAGGCAATATTGACCAGTAAGACCCGCCCCGGTGAGCGTGAAGAGATGCGGATGTTTGATATTTCAATGAACCAGGCAAGGCTTTCGGATGAATTACACGCCACGCCAACCACATTATTGATAGCGGCAGGCAAAGCTGAAGGAGGCCAGGATCGTGACACAACAAATCCAATAAATCGTGTATGGGTGGAAGAACTAGTGAAATGGGCGGTTAAAAGACCTGCATTAAAATATGAGATCATTACAAGTAGCGGACACCATATTGCAAGATCTCAACCCGATATTGTTGCCAAAGCGATTTTGGATCACATATACCGGTATCAGGTGAGACACAAAAGTGACTAGCTACTTCAAAAAAAGCTTGTAGTTGAACAGAGATTGTAAAAATATTATAAGTTTAGTAAGAGTAAGAACCCGGAGATACAATAATAGCAGTGGTTGCTGGAACAATTTCTTTGATATTATATACTGATAATATTTAGCCGGAGATCATTAAATATGGTTTATGAATAGATTATTGCTGCTTGTTTTTTCTTTTGCCCTATCCCAAACTATGTGCTTTTCACAATTCAGTTATCCTGTGGCCAGACATGAGTCGTTCGATACTACCGTCTTTGGTATTAAAATGTCGGATCCGTATTTCTGGATGAGCAGGAAAGAAAATGAAACGGAAATGCAGTCCTTTAGCCGGCAGCAGGGTCAGTTGGCAAAACAGGTTTTGGACAGCATTACGGGAATGGAAGCACTGTACCAGGAATCCGGTGAATTATTTGAAGCCATAAAGGATGAGGTATGGAGAATGACTGCAAACGGAAAAAGTATTTACTATTTCCGGGATATTCCCGGCGAAGGTTCGATGCTTTGCCGGCGAAAAGGTCCTGAAGCGACCGAGGAGAAAGTCCTGGGACG
>JAEYOL010000316.1 GCA_023411775.1 Bacteroidota bacterium
GGTGTGGAAGTACAGGTTTCAGGTGTGATCGTTCGTGGCAGAGAAGTTAACTGGACCATGACACTGAACGCCACTTCATATAAGAACAAGATCACCAAGATGCCAGAAGTGCCGCGCACGATCACCAGCTCACCTTTCAGACGTGAAGAAGGCAAATCTGTTTATGAGTTCTTTACCCGCAACTACTATGGTGTAGATCCTAATACAGGCCAGGCCCTTTACCTCGGCGTAAATGCGTGGAATCCTGCAACGTCAATGGAGATTTCCAATGGCAAAGGCGGAATGGACACAGTGACTATTGATCACAACAATGCCAGACAGGATTATGTTGGCAAATCAGCGCTGCCTGATGTGTACGGAAGCCTGATGAATTCGATCAGCTATAAAGGATTTGAGTTGAACATGGTATTGACTTACCAACTCGGAGGTTATGTTTACGATGGTGTGTATGCAACCCTGATGTCTACAGCTACAGCAGGTGGTACTTACCATACGGATATATTTAGTCGTTGGCAAAAACCAGGCGATGTAACGAACGTGCCGAGACTTGACAACACCAGGACCTCACAATACGGCGCAGCTTCTACTCGCTGGCTTACTGACGCATCTTACTTAAGCATTAACAATATCAGCCTTGCCTATAACCTGCCTAAGGAAGTGATCTCAAGGATTGGTGCTTCAGGCGTTCGTGTTTTTGTAAGCGCAGAGAATGTACATTTCTTTACAAAACGTAAAGGCATGAACGTGAACGGAAGCTTTGGTGGCACCACCGGAGATACTTATGATGCAGCCCGTGTACTCAATGCAGGTATTAGTCTAAACTTCTAAAACAAACAATGATGAGAACATTTTTGAAAAATAAATTATGGGCCTTTTTAGCGGGTGCATTATTGATGGGCGCCGGTTGTAATAAAGACTACCTGGAACTCGTTCCCCCGGATGTACTCACGCCAACTACCGCATTCGCCACAACCAAGAATGCGATGGCGACTGTTAACGGCATGCACCGTCTTTTGTATGTACAATGGTATGCCAACCAGGCTACCGGTGGAGTGAGTGGCAACTATCTTTATACCGAAGTACTCGGTGAGGATTTCGTTATGACCGCAAATGCCAATGGCTGGTTTGTAAGTGAGTACCGCTGGCTGCAACACCGCAATGAAACCAGCACGATGCTGCGTTTTAACTATGGATTCTTTTATTCATTTATTGGTAATGCCAATATGATCATTGCCAATATCGACGGTGCAGAAGGTACTGAAGAAGAAAAGAAGCTGATCAAAGGACAGGCTTATGCCTATCGTGCCTGGGCTTATTTCAACCTCGTACAGCTTTTTGGAGAACGTTATGATGCCAATGGAGCTAATAGCTCCCTGGGTATGTCGCTGGTACTGGAGCCCCGTACAGGTGCGCTTCCACGCAGCACCGTTGCTGAAACCTATGCACAGATCAATGCTGACCTGGACGAAGCGCTATCCCTATTGGATGGCCTCTCACGCCCTGCTAAATCACACCTCAACACCAATGTGGTAAAAGGTCTTAAAGCCCGTGTTGCGCTTACCCAGCAAAACTGGCCTCTTGCCGCTCAGATGGCCAATGAAGCCCGCCAGGGTTTCCCGCTGATGAGCCAGACAGAATATATGGCAGGATTTAGTGATGTTGACAGCCCCGAGTGGATCTGGGGCTATCATCATCGTGATGACCACCCCACCTATTTTTATTCATTCTATGCTTACCTGGGCGATTTCTCTTCTACCAATACAAGAGGTAACCCCAAGGCGATATTCTCTGTTTTATACGATATGATTTCGCCTACAGATGTTCGCAAACAATTGTGGGATCCCACAGGTACGGATGCGTCTTTTCCCCTCACAGCAGGTGGTACACGCAAACCTTATATGACGCGTAAGTTCCTGCTGACTAACCCCGGTAATAGTAACGGTGACCTGGTGATGATGCGTGCCGCAGAAATGTACCTGATCGAAGCTGAAGCCCTGGCGCGCCAGGCGGGACGTGAAGACGATGCGCGTGCGGTATTGTTTGAACTCGCCAACAAACGCGACAATGATTATACTCTGTCGACCAATTCAGGCCAGGACCTGATCGATGAGATCCTGGTTCAACGCCGGATTGAACTTTGGGCGGAAGGTTTCCGTTTTTATGATCTGAAAAGGCTTAACCAGCCCCTGGATCGTAACGGTGGTAACCATGACAATACACTGGCTCAAAAAATGAGCGAGCCTGCAGGCACAAAAGAATGGGTATTCCTCATTCCCCGCCTCGAACTTGAATATACGCTTGGTGTGGTACAACAGAACCCGCTGTAAGTTGAAATATGAACTTACTTAAAAAAGAATGGCCCGGTCAACCGGGCTATTCTTTTTTTAGTTTAACTGTTCTGCTGTGAATTGCCGGGGAACCAATGATTCCGGCTTTGAAGGAGTTCCGGAGCCGGATAATTCATCCACTCCCACCAACCTTTCGCGCAATTCCTGGTGTCTCGCAATTGTCTTGTGAAGTTTCTCAGCCATTTCCTCATATGCCATTAACATCTCTTCATTTTTCCGATAGCGACGAAGAAACCGGACCAGGACAATCAGCGCTGTGGTTGATATAGCTATGGCAATTGCCATAAGGGTGATAAATATAGGTATCATAAAAAAATAATTTTAACTGTTTAACAAGAACGTTTCTCAACGACCATTTTCCTCTGAAATTCACCTCAAAATTACCCCGGCAAATTCCCGGCTCCATTGATCGTATTTAAGAAATACCATTGATAAAAATCAATACGATGACGACAGGCTGAATCGTTACCCTGCAATCGCCTTTTATTAAACAGTTGGCAGAAATTATTTTTTCCGTTTTGCAAGCTGGCTTTTGAGCTTGTCCTCGACCTGGTCCAGCAAAGTGGGCCATTCAGTACCAGACACCGATGCAAAAACATCATTGCCTGGAATGCCGAGACGAACGCTCACCGTACGGTTGTCTGTGGTTTGGCTGGTAGCTTCCTTAAAATGAACATCTGCAAAGTTTATCTCTGAAATAAACCTGCTCAGTTTCCTGATCATCTCCCGGATATGCTCTTTTACACTATCATCAATGGTTAGGTCTACAGTCTGGACATCCAATTTAATTCCGTCGAGTTGCTCGTTGTAAATCATAATGCTGATTTTTAATGTTCAAAATAAGATTAGCCTTTATTAATGTAACATTTTCGTAGCGAGTTTGTTTGTGCAGATCATGAAGAGAAATCAGCAGCAAAAATACCGGAGACGAGTGATATTATAGTCGTCCTTAAATGCGACATGGCAGTCATTCTACTTTGTAGATGACTGCCATGATAGAGGTCCCTAGCGGATTCGAACCGCTGTAGAAGCTTTTGCAGAGCTTTGCCTAGCCACTCGGCCAAAGGACCCTAAATTGTCGATTCCTGTTTGAACTGCCCCAATCTCACAGTCGTTAACTGCTTTTTGAATCGCTTGCGAAAATAGGATATTTTTGATAATTGGCTGAATCCATTTACTTTAAAAATAGCACTATGAGCCGGATTGCAGAATCGGAACTGATCATCAACCCCCGCGGCGCGGTCTACCACCTCGACCTCAGACCTGAAGAAATCGCGGGTACCGTTATCACCGTTGGCGACCCCGACCGCGTAAAAGAAGTCAGCAAATACTTCGACAACGTGGAAGTAAAACGCCAGCACCGGGAATTTATCAGCCATACCGGGATGGTTGGGAAAAAAAGGCTGACTGTCCTTTCCTCAGGCATCGGCCCCGACAATATTGATATTGTTATCAACGAACTCGACGCACTGGCCAATATAGACCTGGAGACACGGCAGATTAAGCCCACCCTTACGGCACTTAATATCATACGCCTCGGCACTTCAGGCTCGTTACAGGCTGATATCCCGGTGGACAGCTTTGTGGCCTCTACTCATGGCCTGGGGATCGATAACCTGCTCAATTTTTATCGCCTTGAGCAAAATGATGAGGAACAACAATTACTCCAGTCCTTTGTTACCCATACACAAATGCATGGTCAGATGGGCTACCCTTATATCAGTAGCGCTGCAGCTTCCCTGCTTAAACATTTTGTCGGCAATTTTCACCACGGTATTACCGTTACCTGCCCGGGATTTTATGGACCACAGGGGCGTATCCTCAGGCTTGGCATCCGAAATCCAAACCTTGTGAACAGGCTAACCGATTTTCGTTTTGGCCAACACCGGATCACTAATTTTGAAATGGAAACATCAGCGATATATGGACTTGGAAAATTATTGGGGCACAATTGCCTGGCGCTAAATGCTATCGTTGCAAATCGCGTACAGCAGGAATTTTCAAAAGATGGCAAAGCAGCAGTAGAGCGATTGATCGTGAAGTTCATGGAGATATTTTCAGAGAGTTCGATGAGATAGCTAGTGGCTAGTGGGAAGTGGTGAGCTGACTGGTGGGGAATGACAATTGTCTTACTTATATAGTTTGTATGCTGACACTTTCGCATAAGACTTGGATGTTTATAAAATTTCCCCGGGCCTTATTAGAGAGATTTGTAAATCCACCGGTCTTTTCCTGGGGAGGAACGATATATTTTGACATCTCAAATTAAAAGAGCGGCAATTTTGGTAACAAGTAATATTGCGGAAGGTGCATCAAGAATTTCGAAACCGGAGAAAAAACATTTTTATGAAATTGCACGAAGTTCATTAGTTGAGATTGATACCCAGTTTGAAAAATTAATTTGAATTATTATAAAAAAGGGCAGTTTGCGGAGCTTGTACAATATTTAGAATCTACTTTTAAGATGCCAGGTAAAATGATAGAAGATCTGAAGAAAATCAATTAACCCTACTTGCCACAACCCTGCTAGCAAATATGACTATACAATTCTATAAATACCAGGGCACCGGAAACGATTTCGTCATTGTCGATAATCGCGATAACCGCTATTCGCAACTTCGGACCCATGAGATCCATGAGCTTTGTGATCGCCGGAGAGGAATCGGCGCGGATGGGTTTATGATGCTTAATCAGAAACCGGGCTTTGATTTTGAAATGAAATATTACAACTCCGATGGCCGCGAGGGAAGTATGTGTGGCAATGGTGGGCGTTGTATTGTTAAATTCGCATATCACCTCGGGATACACCGCAATGAGTATAGATTCCTGGCCGTGGACGGACCGCACGAAGCAGAGATCGATACCGACGGGATCGTCTCGCTAAAAATGAAAGATGTCGACAAAGTGCAAAAGCTCCGCGGTGATTTTGTACTCGATACCGGCTCGCCACATTATGTGAAGCTCGTCAACGACGTCATGGAAACCGATGTCTATAAAAAAGGTCGCGACATCCGTTATAGTAAAGGCTACGAGCAGGAAGGGATCAATGTGAATTTTGTAGAACACGCGGGAGATGACAAGATTATTGTCCGCACTTATGAACGTGGTGTGGAAGATGAGACCTACTCCTGTGGCACTGGCGTCACTGCTGCTGCACTGGTATGTTATCACAATGAAAATGGCTTCAATGATGTGGAGGTAAAAACGCTGGGTGGTAGTCTAACAATAGAATTCGATCGCAACGAGGATGGCCGCTATAGCAATATATGGCTCTGTGGGCCGGCGGAGAAGGTGTTTGAGGGAGTGATTGAATTGTAATTGGGAACCGGTAACTGTTGGGTTAGGAACTGGGGATTGGGGATTTGGAGTTTAGAATTAGGTGATAACCCTTGGGCATATAGGTAAAGGAACGATTCACTAAACTTGCCAACCTGTAAACAGGCTTATGATACAATATTTCAAAAATATCGACCAGAAAACGGTAGAGATCGACAAACCTGAATCAGCAACCTGGGTGAACGTGCTGCCACCACTTAAACAGGAAGAGTTCAATGAACTCTCCGAACAACTCGATATACCGCTCGACTTCCTGACCGACTCGCTGGATATTGATGAACGAAGCCGCTTTGAAAAGGAAGGAAATGTCCGGCTTATTGTGATCAAGACGCCTACAGAGAACAACTCATTTAATGAGAGCGACGCTTATTATATAACGATCCCGATCTGTATCATTCTCACCCACCACCATACCGTAACGGTTAACTCCTTTGAGAATTCGACGATCAAAAAATTCCTAAACACTTTCCAAAACCGTGATTCAGACAAAAGAAATATGATTGTGCTGAAGGTGTTTGAAAAGATCGTTCAAAACTTTCTCGAACACCTTAAGGAGATCAACCAGCGAAGAAATATTTTGGAGCAGAGACTTTATTCAGCCAATAAGAATGAACACCTGCTCCAGTTGATGCGGATCCAGAAAAGTCTTACCTATTTTGTAACCGCACTTCGCTCCAATGAACTGCTTCTTCTCAAGCTGGAAAGAACGAATTTCCTGTCACTGAGTGAAGATGAAAAGGAATTCCTGGCCGACCTGGTTGTAGACAACTCACAGGCGCTGGAGATGGCAAACATCTATGCCAATATCCTGGGCAGCACCCTGGATGCTTTTGCCAGCATCATCGCTAACAACCAGAACGAGGTACTGAAACGACTTTCGGTAATTACGATCGTTCTCACCTTTCCTGTATTGATTGCAAGCATATTCGGCATGAACGTACCAAACGGGTTTGAGAGTTCGCCTTATGCCTTCTATATCGTCGTATTTGTATCACTAATCATTTCCCTCATAATTGGCTGGTTGTTTTTGCGGAAGAAAATTTATTAGCATTATGTCACATTTTAATATTCGGGTATACGGGATACTGATTGATGAAAACAAGAACGTGCTGGTGAGTGATGAATATATCCGGGGTCAGTATTACACAAAATTTCCCGGAGGAGGGCTGGAATTCGGAGAAGGCACCCGCGATTGCCTGCGACGCGAGTTCATGGAGGAAATGGGGCTTGCGGTTGAAGTAGGCGACCATCTTTATACAACGGATTTTTTTCAGCTATCCGCATTTAATCCCGGTCACCAGATCATTTCGATTTACTATCTCACCAGGGCCCTGGAAGAAATAAAAGTACCCCTTCGCGATAAAATTTTTGATTTCGATGAAAAGCAGCTCGCTGTCTATAGGGAAACAGGCGAAACAGAGACTTTTCGTTTTATAAACTGGAATAATTTTTCAGCTGATAGTGTTACTTTACCAATTGACAAGGTTGTATCAGAGATCCTGAAAGAGAGATTCTAGATTAATAAATTGCCGGGAAGGCGGTGAGAAGGGAAGATTTGAATAGGGGCGTCTCAGATGCTATTTCCTGTTTCCGGACTACTGGCTGCATTTGCGCGTCAGACGGGGACGTCAAACGCTATTGCCTGGCTCCAAGCTACCGAATTCGACTCTCACCCTGCTGATGTACTATGCGTCAGACGCTATTTCACGACCGCTGACAGCCGACTAACGACTCCCGGCTATTCCTCTCAACCTGACCATCTCCTCCTCCATCTGTTTCATTTGCTCCAGCAGGTGATGTATGGCTTCCAGACCTTCGATGTTTATATCCAGGTCGTAGTGCAATCGTACCCATTTCTCCAGACCAGGCAGCTGGTCCTCAGTAATGAAGACCTGCTCATCAATTGTCGTGATCTTGACCAGCCCTGACTCAGAGAGGGAATATAAAAATGACAACTCCACATTATGTGAAACGCAAAAATCATGTGCCGCTATCATTTCATTTTTATCCATGATTTATTTTTTTTGCGACAGGTTTGATAGTTCCTTAAACAATTCTTTTTCCTTCTCACTAAGATTCGTTGGTATATTCACATGAAAGCTCACGTAAAGATCACCAAACTGATTGGATTCTTTGTATACCGGGAAACCTTTGTCTTTTAATCTTACTCTTTCCCCGTTCTGTGTACCTGCTGCAACTTTCAGTTTCACTTTACCGCTAAGTGTATCAACGATCACTTCCCCACCCAATACGGCAGTATAAAGGTCAATGTTCTTAGTGATGTAAAGATTGTCACCCACCCGTTTGAAATACGGGTCGTCCGCGATATTGAAAGTAATATAGAGATCACCGGCCGGACCGCCATTCGCACCGGGACCACCATAACCTTTAAGCTTTATTACCTGTCCGTTTTCTACACCCGCCGGAATGGTGATACGGATCTTTTTGCCATTTACAGTTAGCGTTTGCTGGTGGGTAGTATAGGCATCCTTTAATTGCAGCTGCAACATGGCCTGGTGATCCTGTCCCCGAAACCTGGTCTGTCTTCTCCGGCTTCCGCCACCAAACAGCGATTCAAAAAAATCTGAAAATCCTTCCTCATTCATATCACCATAAAACTCCTGCTGACCACTTCTTCTTTGCGATTGCCGGGCCTGTTCAAATTGCTCTGCATGCTGCCAGTCCTTACCATACTGGTCATACTTTTTCCTTTTCTCGGGATCGCTCAATACCTCGTTGGCCTCGTTGATCTGCTGAAATTTCTTATGCGCTTCCTTGTCATTGGGGTTGAGATCAGGGTGTAGTTTGCGGGCAAGCTTGCGATAAGCCTTTTTGATATCTTCCTGCGACGCATTTTTATCAACTCCTAAGATCTGATAGTAGTCAACGAATTCCATATTCAATCAAGTTTATTCACCCTGATATCCTTCCACCTTACCTTAATACCACCACCGTCATGTATTTGCAAAGCTATAAAACCTTCCCCCTTCCCGATCTTTTCGTCTTTCAGGTTTATCATTTCGTGACCATTCAGCCATGTGGTGATCTCATCATTTACCACCCTTATTTTAAGTTTATTCCATTTGCCCACTTTCAAATATTTCTCATCTTCCGGTTTAGGTTTGATCAGCCAGCCGCGACCATAAGATTCATAAATCCCACCAGTATGATGACCAGCCGGCGCCACTTCCACCTGCCAGCCGCTGATCTTTACACCTTCAATGGAAGAACGAATAAACACTCCGCTGTTCCCGTTGGCCTCTTGCCTGAATCGAAGGGTAAGTTCAAAATTTTTGTAGGCCTGGTTGGTCGACAAATATCCGTAACCCTTATCGGGTCCGCTTTCACAAACCAGTTCTCCTTTTTTTACATACCACTTTTCTGTTCCATGTATAGTCCAGCCAGTAAGATCCTTTCTATTAAATATTTTTTCCTGGGCAGATAATAAAAATGCTGTGGCAACAGCTACGAAAAGCAACACAAGTTTTTTCACATGCAATAATTTGCTGGTAAGTTAGGAAAAATAAACAAGTGGAAATCGCGTTCCGGGTGAATCGAATGCGCACAGGGCTTAGCGGGTGATAAACAATTCTTATGAGTTTACAACGAGCAATTAGTTGAAGTATGCAGCATGTCAACTTTATTAAAAACCGTTATTCTGTGATTACATCACCCTCAAGATCGTAATCATAGGCTTTTGTAATTCTGACATTTACGAATTCGCCCGGGGTTAATTTTTTTGGAGAATGAATCACCACTTCGTTGTCTACTTCAACGCTGTCGAATTCGGTGCGACCGAGGTAACGGCCAGCTTCCTTTTTGTCTACAAGTGTTTTGAATACTTTACCAAGTTTGGCCTGGTTCAACTCGTAGGATATTTCCTGCTGTGTTTCCATGATATCCTGCGCTCTTCTTTCCTTTTCTTCCTGCGGAATATCATCTGACAAACCAAAGGCCGAAGTTCCCTCTTCGTGAGAATAGGTAAAAATGCCAACGCGGTCAAAGCGTTGCCGCTCGAGAAATCCCTTCAACTCTTCCACATCGTCCAGCGTCTCTCCGGGGAAGCCCGTAATCAGCGTCGTGCGCAGACATATGCCAGGAACTCTTTCGCGAATGGCTGAAGTAAGTTCTTCCATTTCCTCGCGGGTGATCTGCCGCTTCATCGCCTTGAGCATATTGTTGGCAGCATGCTGCAGCGGCATATCGAGGTAGTTGCAGATATTCTCCCTTTCCCGTATGGCATCAAGTATTTCCATGGGGAATTTGGATGGATAAGCATAGTGCAGGCGGATCCATTCCAGGCCCTTAATATCTGAGAGGCGGCGAAGCAGGTCGGGCAACATTCTTTTTTTGTAAATATCGAGGCCGTAATAAGTAAGCTCCTGCGCAATCAGCATTATTTCCTTCACGCCTTTTCTAACCAAACCTTCTGCCTCCTTCACCAGTTCTTCAATCGGTTTACTTATATGCTGTCCACGCATCAGTGGTATGGCACAAAATGAACAGGTACGGTTACAGCCTTCAGATATCTTCATATACGCATAATGCTGTGGTGTAGCGAGTAATCGTTCACCAACCAGTTCTGTTTTATAATCAGCTTCAAATTTCTTCAGAATCAGCGGCAGCTCCATCGTACCGAAATAGGCGTCTACTTCAGGGATCTCTATCTCGAGGTTGTTGCGGTAGCGCTCGCTCAGGCAACCTGTCACATACACTTTATCGAGTTTTCCTTTACGCTTCAGTTCTACCTGGTCGAGGATGGTATTGATACTTTCTTCTTTGGCTTTGTCGATAAAACCACAGGTATTCACCACCACGATATTATGATCGAGCTTTTTATTTTCATGGACCACATCAATCTCATTGGCCCTCAGTTGCCCGCTGAGCACTTCGCTGTCCACCATATTCTTGCTGCAGCCCAGCGTAATGATATTGACCTTATCTTTTTTTAATGTCCTTGTTTTCATGATGGATCTTTCCTTTCCAGGTTAAACAGGCTATCCACAAATTCGTGTTTGTCAAAAACCAGCAGGTCTTCCATTTTCTCGCCTACACCTATAAATTTGACGGGTATTTTGAACTGATTAGCGATAGCCAGTACCACGCCACCCTTCGCCGTCCCGTCGAGCTTTGTTATTGCCAGTGCCGTCACGTCCGTGGCAGCAGTAAAATGTTTGGCCTGCTCCACCGCATTCTGTCCCGTACTACCGTCGAGCACCAGCATCACTTCGTGCGGCGCACCGGGAATTACTTTTTGGATCACCCTTTTTATTTTGTTGAGTTCATCCATCAGGTGAGCCTTGTTGTGCAAACGACCCGCCGTATCTATCAGCACCACATCCGATTGACGGGCTACTGCGCTTTGTACCGTGTCAAATGCAACCGCCGCGGGATCGCTTCCCATATCCTGTTTAATGATCGGCACGCCGGCGCGTTCACTCCAGATGGTGAGTTGGTCTACCGCTGCAGCCCTGAAAGTATCGGCAGCGCCCAGCAACACGCTTTTCCCGGCCTTTTGAAAATTATGAGCCAGTTTACCAATAGTCGTAGTCTTGCCAACGCCATTGACACCCACCACCAGGATAATATAGGGTTTTGAGGGAAGTTCAGAGTCAAAAGCATAGTTATTGGAATGGGGGGCATCTACGAGGATCGCTTCGATCTCTTCCTGCAACATCTGGTTCAGCTCCCCGGTATTGAGGTATTTGTCTTTGGAAACTCTTTTTTCAATTCGTTCTATGATCTTCACCGTAGTCTCTATGCCCACGTCTGCGCTGACCAATGCCTCTTCCAGGTTGTCGAGTACTTCTTCATCTACAACACTCTTTCCCGCGATGGCCTTAGTGATCTTTGATAAAAATCCTTCCTTGGTTTTTTGCAAACCCTGGTCGAGCGATTCCTTTTCCTTTTTACCAAACAGTTTATTAAAAAATCCCATTCTTTACTTATTAAGATATTTAATAGAAATTAAATCTACACAAACGGGCTTACAATGCTGATAGATCTTCATTCCAACAGACAAACGATCTACTCAGTTTAAAAAAAGAAAATCTCTCCCCTTCTTCCCTTCTTCCTTTCTCCCCGCCTTTCTGGCATCCAACAAACCTCATTTTTCAAAATGAAAAAAGCTGTCGCGCCCAGGGCATGACAGCTATATCATAATTTCCCTCTGCGGGGACAGGCTTTTTATTTTTGCGCCAGGAAATCCTTCACCTTATCCTTGTGAACGATCTGCTCTTTAAAGGTGTAAGCGCCTGTTTTCGGGCTGCGTACAGCTTTAATCACTTTTGTATAGTTCTTCGATTCTGCTGCCAGCTTGGGGTCTTTCTTCTGGGCGGTTTTAGCTGCTTTTGCCATTTTCTATAATTTGAAAATTTGAAAATTTGAAAATTTGAAAGTTCATGAGCTAACATTTTCAATTAGCACACTTTCAAATTTTCAAATTATTATTTGATTTCTTTATGCACCGTCATCTTCTTCAGGATGGGGTTGAATTTTTTCAACTCCAGCCTTTCCGGGTTGTTCTTTTTGTTTTTTACCGTGATATAACGGCTGGTACCTGGCTGACCACTTGCTTTGTGCTCAGTGCATTCCATAATAACCTGTACACGGTTGCCTTTTTTTGCCATTTCCTTTAATTTGAAAATTTGAGAATTTGAAAATTTGAAAATTCTTGCACTAACATTTGAAAATTAGCACACTTTCAAATTTTCAAATTAATTATATTTTTTCTCCGTTCGCTCTCAATTGTTTTACAACGCTGTAAAGACCATTCTTATTGATGGTGCGGATCGCATCAGCCGATAACTTAAGGGTGATCCATTTATCTTCCTCAACGAGGTAAAATCTTTTCTTCTGCAAATTGGGCAGGAAACGCCTTTTGCTTTTGATATTTGAGTGAGAAACTTTGTGCCCCCCAATTGGAGTTTTACCTGTAACCTGACATACTCTTGCCATAACGATCGAAATTTAGGACGGCAAAGGTAGGGATATCTGGTTAATTCTAAGAAGGATAAATGAGTTTTTTTCCAAATTTCGCGGAATCACCTCCCGTTTAGCTGCAAATATGCTTTATTTGTTTTGGAAAATGAGAAAAACGCATTTTCGAAGTCTCCCAATCCTGTGAATCTCGCAAATATTAGCTTGATTATCAAATATATACCCGACAATCTCATGAAATTTCATCTTAGTTTACTGGCCCTACTGATTTTTTCTATCTGCGAAGCTCAGACCAGGGTCACCATTCTTTCCTATAATATTTACCATGGCGAACTGGCATACGAAAAAGGGAAGCCAAACCTCGACTCCGTAGCAGCACTGATCAATAAGTACCGTCCCGATTTTGTCGCCCTCCAGGAAGTGGACAGCGCTACTGGCCGTTCAGCCCGTATTTACGGTGAAAGGACAGATTATGTTAAGGAGCTGGCTGCCAGGACCGGCATGCTGGGATATTTCGGGAAAGCCATGGACTATGATAGCGGTGGTTATGGCGAAGCCCTGCTTTCGCGCAGACCGCTTAACATTGAAGTCGCCAACCTGCCAACCCCGGCCGGCGGTGAACCAAGGGCGTTCATTTATGCCAATACCAGGCTGGCCAACGGACAGAATATTATCATCGGCGGCACCCATCTTTGTCACCAGTTTGAAGAAAACAGGCTGGCACAGGTAAAATATATCGACAGCACTTACAGGAGCCTGCTCGTTCCCTCTCTTCTTTGTGGTGATTTTAATTTTGAAAGCAGCTCAGCCGCCTATGAAATTTTAAGCAAGTACTGGAAGGATGCAGGCGCTGTAGCCAGGAAAGTTCCACCGCCCACGTACAGTACAAAAGATCCCTCCAAACGTATCGACTATGTGTTTTACACAAAGCGGGGCAACTGGAGGATTGTAAGAGCAGAGACATTTCCTGTAAGCTACTCCGATCACCTGCCAATCCTTTTTACCTTTGAGCTTACATTAAATGAATAAGCATTAAGCATCGGCTTGTGAAGTTCCGGTTTTTGCCCAATTCCTCCATTTCAAGTAGCTTCGCAACTCATTTTCTCACAATCAACAACTTCAAAAACAGATCATATGGCATACGATGTAGTGGTGATCGGTAGCGGCCCTGGTGGTTATGTGGCAGCTATCCGTGCATCCCAATTAGGATTTAAGACAGCGATCATTGAAAAGGAAAGCCTGGGTGGTATCTGCCTCAACTGGGGATGTATCCCCACCAAGGCTTTATTGAAAAGCGCCCAGGTGTATGAAGATATAAAACATGCAAAAGATTTTGGACTCGAAGCTACCGGATCTGTAAATTTTGAAGCCGTGATCAAACGGAGTCGCGGTGTTGCTGATAAGATGAGCAAGGGTGTTCAATTCCTGATGCGTAAGAACAAGATCGATGTGGTGATGGGATTTGGCAAGATCACAGGGAAAGGAAAAGTGGAAGTAACCGGTGCCGATGGGAAGAAGCAAACTGTGGAAGGCAAACATATTATTATCGCAACGGGTGGACGCAGCCGTGAATTACCTGCTTTAAAACAGGATGGTAAAAAGATCATTGGTTACCGCGAAGCCATGAGTCTGCCTAGCCAGCCAAAATCGATGATCGTAGTGGGCAGTGGTGCTATTGGTGTGGAGTTTGGCTATTTCTACAACAGCATGGGCACAAAAGTTACCATCGTTGAGTTTTTACCCAGGATCGTTCCTGTAGAGGACGAAGATATTTCGAAAGAACTCGACAAGAACCTGAAGAAACAGGGCATCGAGATCATGACGAGCAGCGAAGTGACTTCGGTAGATACTTCCGGTAATGGTGTAAAAGCGAAAGTAAAAACCGCTTCTGGTGAAGTAACACTTGAAGCCGATATCCTGCTTAGCGCAGTTGGCGTTTCTGCCAATATTGAAGGAATCGGATTGGAAGAACAGGGAATAAAAACTGATAAAGGGCGTGTACTTGTCGACAAATATTACCAGACAAATGTTCCGGGCGTCTATGCGATTGGTGATTGCGTTCCCGGCCAGGCCCTTGCGCATGTTGCCAGCAAAGAAGCGATCATTTGCGTAGAAGCGATCGGTTATGCCGAAAAGAAATATAACCATCAGCCTGAAGGCCTGGATTATAATAATGTACCGGGATGTACCTATTGCTATCCTGAAGTTGCATCTGTTGGTTTCACTGAAAAACAGGCCCGCGACGCAGGTTACGAAGTAAAGGTTGGGAAGTTCCCCCTCAGCGCATCTGGTAAAGCATCAGCCGCCGGACATGGCGAAGGTTTTGTAAAAGTGATATTTGATGCGAAATATGGCGAATGGCTGGGTACTCACATGATCGGCTACAACGTGACCGAGATCATCATTGAAACAGTTGTTGCCCGCAAACTTGAAACCACGCACCATGAAGTGTTGAACAGTATTCACCCCCACCCCACCATCAGCGAAAGCGTTAAAGACGCTATCGAAGTGGCATATGGCGAAGCGATACATCTGTAATTAACTTATTTAAATAACCTGTTATTAAAATTTACCGGCCTGTCAAACCCTTATTGGGTGACAGGCCGGTAAACATTTATAAATATATCCAAACTAAAGTGCTTTCACAACCATCACAGTTCGTCGCTGGTTGCCTTGCAACACAGCTATAAAATATACACCCGCTCTCAATTGTGCACCCACCTGTAAAGTTGTATTGGCATTTACCTTTTCATATCGTTCACGAACAATGCCCAGGATATCAGTTACAATCACTGTAGATGGCCCTCCTGCTTTGCTGCTGATCGTTAGGTTGAAATGGTTATTGCTTGGGTTGGGTGAAACATTAATCTCCAGTTTATGATTGCCCTGGTTCAATGCAGCCAGCGGAACCAGCGACCTGATCTTTCTTATCAGTCGTGTTATCGGTTTACCGTCATCGTCGTCATCATCACCGTCGTCACCATCATCATGATCGTCATGCTGCGAATGATCATTTTTATTTTTACAATGGATTTTTTTCCGCGGACTGTATTTTCCAACAAAGTCTTTTTTGCCATTACTGCTAGCACCGGGAACCAGGTATGATATAAAGTTTTCGGGTGTTCCTACATGATTACCGTGGTGATGTGGACCTCCTTTCTTATCATCGGAGGGTTTCACATCCAGTTTATCATGCGTGCCTAATTGCGTATAAGTTGCGGCTGCCCATCTCCAGCTTATTTCAACGCCTTTGCTGAGACTTATATCGGAAGTCCATTTGACATTTTTGATATGCCCCGGCAAATTACCCGGTACCTTATAGGCCAGTCCTCCCATGAATACATCTTTGTCATAACCGATCGGTACCACAATTTCCCAGCGATTATTGACAAATGCCGCGCTCGCCGTTTGCACATCTTTGTCGAACCGGATATAGGAATCAGGCACTCTTAACTTGTAATCACGCCCATTAGCCTTAAAATTGATCCAGCTATTGGAAACATGGATGACTGCCGGGGACCTGTCTTTTTTCTTATCGAGTTTTTTAAGTTTTAGAGAACTATTAAACCAGATAAACCTTCCCGCAGGAATCGTATGATGATTGAACTTGGAGGTTATGGATGAATTAACCCCACAATCCGAAGCCGGGTTTACGGTTACAACCAGGGATTGGGTCTGCGTGCAACCATTCGCATCCAGGGTATAAACATAAACCACATCGATCGGGGCACTGGTCGTGTTGATCAATTGTTCGCTAATGCCACCGGGTCCTGAAGATGCGGGGTTGCTGATACCGGCAACCGCGGCACGAGTCCAGGTAAATACAGTGCCGGCCACAGTGCTCGTTGGTGTATAGCTAAACACCACCGCGCTATTGGTTGAGACTTGTAATGGTCCCGAAAGTGCAGGCAGCGCGTTTACTGAAAGTGTTGCTACCCCAGATTCAGCCTGCCCTTCTTCATTGCTCCATACAGCACGATATTGTTTGTGATGATCGTCTACATCAGCAATAAAACTTAAAATACTATCTGTGGCACCACCTATATTCGTCCAGTTCATGCTATCGGTAGAGGACTGCCATTGGACCGTGGGAACCGGTTGACCATTGGCAGTGGACCTGAACATTACTGTGTCGCCAACACAAACGGCCTGATCGACTGGCTGAGTGATCAAAACCGGCGCCGCATTGCCATTCTCTCTTGTATAAACAACGTCAACCCAATAGTTATTGGTTTGCGATGCATTGGTTGGGAATGTGGGTGACGCTGTATATGCATACACCCCATTGGGACCTTCTTCGCCACTGGCCAGCGCACGTAATGGACCATTGATCGAGGCCTCTGTAAAGAATGGATTTGTAGCAGCGTAGTCACCATTTGAATTATGATATGAAACGAGATAAGTAACGCCAGCAGTAATAGCAACAGGTGTACTCAATTCCATTTGCTGCCAGCCCGAGGTGGTTTCATTTGTAAAGACTACTCTTCCCAACAAAGTGCCGGTACTTGTCCAAAGGCTGCCTGTGTTAGTACCCGAAGCTCCTTCACCTTTGTAAAATCTAATTGCTGTTATAAATCCATCCTGCGAGGCCTGGAATTTAACGCCTAATTCAATGCCGCCTTGTCCGTCGTTGTTCCAGGGCTTTGCAGGCACATTGGTTGAAGTGAAGATGGTACAGGGACATACAGCAGGTCCGATGGTAATAGTTGTACCCGGTCCTGGTATTTCTTTGTTACCACTATCATCAAATGCACGGGTTTTTATCGTTGCGGTTCCTTCTGCCGACGGTGTCCAGGTAAAACTCCAGTTTACGCCGATATCCAACTTATCCAATTCGGCTTGTTTCCAGGTCGCGCCGCCATCTGTGGAAACTTCCACTCCTGCCACAACACCACCAGCGTCTGTCGCGGTACCCGTAATGGTAACGGGAGCACTGGCAGGTATTGAACTTCCATTCGTTGGAAATATGATCACAGAGGATGGTGCGCTGGCATCCGTTGACATCGTAGCCGGCGTCAACCCGCCCTGCAAAGTGGCCGGCTGCACGCCCATATCTGCAAAAAGATTGACTGTAGCCTGCTGCATATCGCTGCTCACGACATTGGGGCCACCAAGATGTTCCCCATCAAGTCCCCATGACCATTGCACAGTACCTGCGCCAAAAACCCATGCGCCACTGCTATGCCGGTATAATGATAGTTTATGATTGAGATTGCCAACCATCGTACTGGACATAGTGATCCTTGCTTCGGGATAAAACTCGTTGTATTGTTCATAATCCCACTCAAAGCCCAGGGTGTTTGGCGCAAGTGTTGCAACCTGTCCGTCTGCAAGACCAGCTACGCCTGTATTCCGCCAGAATCTTAAATTCTTATACTTTGATGGAACCTGGATGGCAGCATCTGTTTCAGTCCAGCTGATCTGACCGACCAGCGCGTTTTCAGGTCTGCCGGCATCATATTCAGCGCCTGTTCTCCACAAGCCCGTCCATTCGGTGCTGGAAGCATCACATTTTGTTCCGCAAACCCTTTCCCCTACTGAACCATCACCCATCAATCCTTCTTTATAACAAACAAGGGTGCGATGTTCGCCATCGGACTGGTTCTCCCACCGCGTTTTCCAATAAACTTCATTACCGGTAAAGAATGCCAGATGTATACCCGCATTGAGGGCCATTTCGACATTTTCACGTTGTTCTTTCGACCAGTACTCATCATGACCAACACTAACGAATACTTTATGATTTAGTAAGAGTGATGGTTTTGTTGCAATATCATTGGAAGCGGCATAACTCATATCATATCCATTCCTTTCAAGCCAGCGGATCATAGGATACACCGCATTCATATACCAGTCGGCTTCCTTAGCTTCCGAATTAAACATTGTATTGTAAGGAAAAAAAGGCCTGTTATAACTCACTTTTACAGCATGCCCGCTGGGAAACGCAGTAGTTCCGTCATAGAGAGAATTGCCGCCATAACCATTATATGCCTGCCAGGTGGCATCGGGAACCTGGAGATAAAGGTCTGCATTACTCGCATCATCGCGTACGACAAAAGCGATATGATTACTGCCGCCAGAGGTTCTTTCCATCTTTGCAATATAGAATCCTGAGACTGCGGTAGTAGGAATGTTCCAGGTTGATGCAACCGACCAGTTGTCACAGTCAAGCAGACCGGTAACCGGATCAAAATTACCAGCGGGTTGTGCTGTGCCGGGTATTGTGCCCAGGTCGGCCACTAATCTTGCGCCATTGCCCCCATAATAACCCAGGCGGTAAATTTTCAATGTGAATGACGCGCCGGCTTCGGAGCTGATTTTAAAACTCGCTGTCTCGCCCTTATTGAGACTCATTTTCGTACTAAACCCCGCGATCCTGTTATCGCGGAAATCCGGAACGCCCCATTCCGAAATCGGACTACCCGTCTGGGTATTCTCTATTACAATTTGGTTTTGGGAAAATGAAAAAAGAGACAATAGGCACGAACATGTCAATAGCACCAGCGATTTGCTGAGAGGGTAGAATTTACTTGCCATACTAACATTTTTTTTGTTAATGGCTTAGCAGAGGATACTTCGTAATGCAGACTTTTAGAAGATATTCAATTCGTACCCAATAGATGTAATGGAGATGGCAGTATTAAAATTAAGGTAAATAATGCAAAGTTGATCAAGTTTTCCTTTTCCTCTGAATTTCAGAAAAAAAGCGTTGTATCAGTTTGCCCTTTATAATCCAGGGCTTATAATTTACAACCGAGACTATACGCCTTTCAAACACAGAAAAATAGGAGCAAAAACCTAATAGCATTCTCATGCTATCAAATTTTTGCTCCTCTTATATTAATCGGCTTTTATGATCTTTACTACTTTTCGTTCATTGCCCTGGGTCACTTCCACAATATAAGTTCCATTTCGCCATTTCTGACCCATCCGTGTAAGTTGCCCGGGGAACAGTTTATCATGTCTTTCGAGGAGTTGACCGAAGATATCAAACACACGAACAGAAATCGGTTCTGCAGCATTTCCCTTGGTGATTATATTAAACAGTTCCCTGGTTGGATTGGGCATCACATTTACATCAAGACTATTAGACCGGAATGTCTCTGCAGGTGACACAGGTAGTTGTCGCGTTAACATGGGCTGGTTCTGTATGGTTGTTTTTTGACTCGCGGTTCCTGTGTCTTCAGGTACGAATACCACATCTGCCCAGTAGTTGCTCGACTGGTAACCATTATTGGGGAATACCGGTGTGGCTGAATAACGATACAAACCATTGGGTCCGCTTTCTCCATTAGCCAGCCCACGCAAAGGACCATTCACCACAGCCTGGTTATAGTATTTAACTGTTGCTGCAAAATCACCTGATGGACTATGATATGAAGCCACATAGTTGACTCCTGCTGTGATCGACACAGGTGTGCTAAACAGTGCGGTTTGCCATCCTGAAGCTGTTTCATTGGTAAATGTTGCCTGTGCCAGCAACACGCCCGCATTGGTCCACAGTTGTCCTATATGAGTGCCTGTTGTGCCCGCGCCTTTGAAATATCGTACACCGGTGATCACACCATTCTGAGATGATCTGAACCTAACACCAAGAGCGATACCAACCCCGTCATTGCTGCGCGGGCTCGATGGCAATATGCCCTGGGGTAAAATATGTAAGGCTGTACTTCCCCCACCTGCACCAGTGGTAAATGACCAGATAAAATTGCTGGCAAGCGCATTACCGGCGAGATCTTTCACGCCCGATGCTCCGCCAGTGATCGTAACTGTGTATAATGTCGAAGATGCTAAAGCTGCGGACGGCACCAACGTAATCTGGTTGGACGCTGCGCTCACCGTGGCTGCGACCAGTGTATTGCCAGGACCACGAAGCTGGAAAGTGGTCCCGGTCACAGATGCCGCGTTGATCGCTTCACTGAAATTGGCAACCACGGTAGTAGCCGTACTCACACCCGTAGCACCACTTGTTGGCGTAAGTGAATTAACGGTTGGTGGGGTTACATCGACAACTGCTGTAGTGAATGACCACACATAATTACTGGCAAGCGCGTTGCCGGAAAGATCTTTCACCCCTGAAGCCCCGCCAGTGATCGTCGCGGTATAGGTTGTAGAGTTTGCGAGTACAGCAGATGGTGTCAGCGTTATTTGACTGGCGCTGGTACTGACAGTAGCCGTCACCAGTGTATTTCCCGGGCCACGTAGCTGGAATGTGGTCCCCGTTACGGTCGATGAATCGATTGCTTCATTGAAGTTAGCCACAACGCTGGTGGATGTGTTTATACCCGTTGCACCGCTCAATGGCGTAACCGAAACCACGGTTGGCGGGATTATATCAGTTGAAGCTGTAGTAAACGACCATACGAAATTGCTCGCGAGTGGGTTACCTGCGTTATCTTTTACACCCGAAGCGCCACCTGTAATAGTAGCTGTATACGTTGTAGAGCCGGCAAGTGGTGTCAATGGTGTCAGCCTAATTTGATTAGAAGCTGTGCTGACAGATGCAGTGACTAACGTATTACCAGGACCACGGAGCTGGAAGGTTGTGCTCGTTACTGTTGAAGTGTTAACTGATTCACTAAAATTAGCTATTACCGTTGTGCCCGTGCTTACGCCCGTTGCTCCGCTTTGCGGTGTAACGGATGTCACCGTCGGTGGTGTTTCATCACCCCCCGCAGTGGGAGTAAAAACTACATCAACCCAATAATTACTTGCATTATATGTATTGGTGGGAAAAGCTGATGTTGATGTATAAAGATATAATCCGTTCGGACCATCTTCACCATTAGCTAGTCCACGCAAAGGTCCATTCACAACAGCTTGTGTAAAATAGGGATCTGTGGCTACATAGTCACCCGAAGGACTAAAGTAGGAAACGATATAGGTTACACCGGCTGTAATAGCAACCGGGCTGTTGAGCGCGGCCTGTTGCCATCCCGAAGCCGTCTCATTACTGAAGTTAATTTGCGCGAGGAGTGTGCCGGTTGAAGACCAAAGGCTTCCTACCCTTGCACCCCTTGAACCCGCACCTTTATAATAGCGGAGTGCTGTGACAAAACCGTTTTGAGTCGATCTGAACTTCATCCCCAAAGAAATTCCTGAGCCGTCATTGGCAATATCATTCGGAGTACTAGACGGCAGGAATAATGTACAGGGACAGCCCCCTCCTCCGCCGGCCGCGGTAGTAAATGACCACAGGAAATTGCTGGCTAGAGCATTTCCAGCGTGATCTTTTACACCTGACGCCCCACCTGTTATGGTAGCGGTATACAATGTTGATGCAGCTAATGCAGTTGATGGGATTAAAGTGATTTGTCCTGCTGCTGCGCTCACTGTTGCAGAAACAAGAGTATTGCCTGGGCCACGAAGCTGGAACGTCGAACCAGTAACTGTGGAAGGATTGATCGCTTCACTGAAATTAGCAACCACGGTTGTACCCGTGCTTACCCCGGTAGCGCCGCTTGTTGGTGTAACGGTAGTAACGGTGGGTGCGGTTGCATCTACAGCTATTGTTGTAAACGACCACACGAAGTCGCTGGCAAGTGCGTTACCAGCCATGTCTTTCACACCGGAAGCACCGCCAGTGATCGTAGCGGTATAGGTTGTGGAACCCGCGAGTGCGGCAAAAGGCGTTAATGTTGTTTGACTGGCACTCGCATTTACTGTAGCTGTCACCAGTGTATTTCCCGGCCCGCGCAGCTGGAACGTAGATCCTGTAACCGTTGATGGATTGATCGCTTCGCTGAAACTAGCGACCACTGTTGTACCCGTGCTTACCGCGGTAGCGTCGCTTGCTGGCGTAACGGTTGTAACGGTGGGTGCGGTTACATCTACAGCTACTGTTGTAAACGACCACACGAAATCGCTGGCGAGTGCATTACCAGCCAGGTCTTTCACACCGGAAGCACCGCCAGTGATCGTAGCAGTATAGGTTGTGGAACCCGCGAGTGCGGC
>JAEYOL010000290.1 GCA_023411775.1 Bacteroidota bacterium
GTTGTGCCCATACCCATAGCCATACCCATAGCGGCCATACCCATAATAACCATAGCCAGCCTTGATCCTTACATCATTGATGACGATGGAAACGCGGGGCAGCTTTTTCTCTTTATACAAATCATCGATCAGCACAACCTGCTTCTTAAATGTACGCCCCTGTCTTACGAGGTACAGTGTACAATCGGCAAATTCGCCAAGTGTAAGCGCATCACTTACCATGCCTACCGGTGCAGTGTCAACCACCACCATATCAAACTCATTACGCACCCAGTCAAATAACTCTGTGATCTTTTCATCCAACAGCATTTCCGCAGGGTTGGGAGGTATGGGACCGCAGGGAAGTACAAACAGGTTCTCATGACCAGGCACAGGTACAACCAGGTCTTTCAATTCGGCCTTTCCAACCAGGTAATTAGATATACCTGGCCTTCTATCCAGTCGCAGACCCGCCATAACTTTGGGCTTGCGGATATCAAATTCGAGGATGACAGTCTTTTTACCCGTCAATGCCAACACTGCCGCCATATTGATACTCACAAAGGATTTACCCTCACCACTGAAAGAAGAAGTTACCAGTATTACAGGATTTTCTATTTTGCTGATCACGTATTGCAGGTTGGAACGAATGCTGCGGAATTGCTCCGCCACCATACCACGGCTGGTTTTGTTGACGACCAAAGTGTTATCAGAAAATGAGTGACCGACTTCTCCAAGTATTGGCACCGATGTTATTTTTTCAACATCATACCGTGTAGTCACCTTATCATTAAGCATTTCAGAAAGAAAGATCACCAATGCCGGGATAGCCAGACCAAGCAAAATCGCCATTATCTGGATTGTACGCCGGTTTGGTTTTATAGGTGTAGAATTAACAACGGCTTTGTCAATTATGTTTGATTTCGATATAGTTGACGCCCTTGAAATTGCAGCCTCTTCCCTTTTACCTTCCAGGAGACTGTAAAGTGCCAATTTAGTAGTTACCTGACGTTCAAGATCAAGGTACTCTTTCATTTTATAAGGCATCTCCTCTAAACCTGTCTGTTCCGACGTGCTTACTTTATTTAGTTTAGCAATGGCATTTGCGTAAGATGCTTTAATGTTTTGCAGGTTTTCCAAAACCATCCTGCGTTGTTGTTCAATTATGGCTTCCGCTTCTTTGACTGCCGGGTTATTGGCAGGTATATTAGATTCAAGCAATGCACGTCGTTCAAGTTGCGCCTTATTGTATCCATTAACCAACTCGTTTAATGTGATATCTTCCAATCCTAAGGAAGACGGAACCGTGATCTGGTTGAATAAATTCTCCTTATTTTGCAGGTATCCCTCAATCATTTCAACGACAGAAATTTTTATAATCTGTTCATTCACTGCCAGGTCTGCAGCTGATATTTTCCCAAATGAATTGGTTGATTGCAGCTCTACATTTATAATCTTATTTTTTTGACGATAATCGAGTAAGATCTCCTGGATACTATCCAACTCCCCTTTCAGTTTTTCAAGACGGATATCGATAAAACCGATCATCTGATCGGTTGAAAAGTTACTCTGCTCTATTGTGAGCGAATCATATTGAACCATCAGGTTATTTACTATATCAGCTGCCATTGATGGGTTAGATGCTTCCATACTGATCAACACAATACCAGTTCCACCTGCTTTGGGTACCACTTTTATTGCACTGGCAAGGTTTCCAGCAACACTTTCCGCAGGTCGCCAGGACACAAAATATTCCGCACCGGCAACTGGTTCAACCCTTTTCCTCAAACGAAATACTCCATGAATATTCTCGAATACCTGATCAAAACTAAATGCAGTAGTCTCATTATTGATATAAAACTGCTGATTATTTGCGAACTTAATATTGATGGAAAAAGATCTTGCAGAATCGGTTATGCGGAAAGCTTCCACAAAAAAGGGTGCCTGCTTATAAACATTTTGATCTTTAATCCTTCCCTGGGCGATATAAGAATATTGTAGATTAAGTTTTTTTACCACCCTCGTCATCAAAGGACGAGACTTTAAAATTTCAATTTCACTTTGAATATTTTGGCTACGATTCCCTCCCAGAATTAGATCCTCCACCTTATCTGTACTACGGTTATTACTCTCGCTTTTGATCAACATACTCCCACCTGCACTATACACCTGTGAAGCATATCGTAGATAAATAAATGCCACCAGCAGTGCCATTGCCACCGACAGGATAAAATACGGGAAAAAGCGGGCATACTTATAAAACAGGTCTCTTACACTTAGATTGGCAGCCTCGCTTTTGCTGGCCGTCGCCTGTTCTTCCATGATCACACCCGAGGAATTTTCTGTAAGAGCCATTAGTTAAAAATATTATAGAGCAAGGCAATAGAGGTGATAAGACTTAAGCCGAAACTAACCTGTCGCATGAGTATGTCCTGGTCGGCTTTCTTTGCTTTGCGGCGGGTTGGATCCACCACCACAACATCGTTTTGCATGAGGTGATAATATGGAGAAGCAAATAAATTCTCTGATGACAAATCCACGATACCCGTTTCCCTTTTCCCGTCGATCTCACGCATTACCTTCACCGAATTCCGGATGCCGAACTCAGTGGTGCCACCTGCCAGGCCGATGGCCTCAAGGATCGTGACTCTTTCTCCTGGTACGCTGATAGGACCCTGCTGGTTGACCTCACCCAGTACCGTTACTTTTAGATTCAAAAAACGGATGATCACGGAAGGGTTGGTAAGTACTGAATCTTTTTCGTTGATCTTTTGTTTGATGAGTTCAGCGAGTTCAATTTTTGTCAGGCCCTCTACCT
>JAEYOL010000146.1 GCA_023411775.1 Bacteroidota bacterium
TGATATCACGGATCATTCCCCTCCATCGTAATTCTTCGATCAGGTTCATTGTTTTTGGCCAGTTTTGGCGACAAAAGTAAGGCAACAAAGGAAAGCAGGTGACAGATGCAATATTTTTCTAAACAATTCGTTTTCAACCGATAGGTTTTTCACCAGGTAAATCTATGATTTTCGAGGCCTAAAGATTAGTTTTACAGGTCGGCTTTACACCCTGGAAACAAGCCAATTAATTGCTTATAAGAAATTTTATCCGAATGAAGTCGCTCCGATTGTACGTGACCCTGTTTGCTACATTTATGTGTGTGGTCGCGACTGCGCAATTCCGCAAATACTCCAATGAATTTTTAAATATAGGTGCCGGCGCCAGGGGATTGTCGATGGGTAGTGCCCAGGTGGCTTCGGTCAATGATGGAACCGCCGGATACTGGAATCCCGCCGGTCTGGTTGGCGTTCAAAATCATACCCAGATCAACCTGATGCATGCCGAGTATTTCGCCGGGATCGGTAAATATGATTTTGCCAGCATCGCATTCCCTGCAGCTAATAACAAACGAACTTTTGCCGTTACGGGTCTTCGTTTTGCCGTAGATGATATCATGAACACCCTGTTCCTGGTGGAACCGGACGGGTCAATCAATTACAACAATATCCAGGCTTTTTCTTCTGCCGACTATGCCTTCCTGCTTTCATTTGCCCAGAGAGTAAAAGATACGGAGAAGAAGAAGGTACAGTTTGGTGTGAATGCAAAAGTGATCCATCGTAATGTGGGCAAGTTTGCCAAGGCCTGGGGCTTTGGTGTTGATGCGGGTCTGCAGATCCACCAGGGCAAATGGAGATTTGGTGTCACAGGCCGTGATATTACGACCACGTTCAATAGCTGGTCGTTTACATTCACGGAAAGAGAGAAGGAGGCCCTTTATCTTACCAATAATGAGATTCCGGTGAAATCGACCGAGATGACGGCGCCCCGATTAGTGCTGGGAGCAGCCCGGGAATTCCAGTTGAGCAAAAAAACCAGCCTGTTGGCTGAAGCTAATATTGACCTGACCTTCGACGGGCAGCGAAATACGCTTGTTAGTGCGGATCCTGTCAGCGCTGACCCTAAACTGGGTTTAGAGCTTAACGTAAACAATATTTTTTACCTGCGGGGAGGGATCAATAATTTTCAAAAAGCCCTGGCAGATAGTGATACCCTGAACCAGAAAAAGGTCTGGATATACCAGCCCAGTGCCGGTGCTGGGTTTAAGATACAGAGCGTAACCATCGATTATGCTTTTACCAACCTCGCCAACCAGTCCAACCCACTGTTTACGCATGTATTTTCATTGCGACTTGACATGGTTGATACGAAGAATAAGAATAAGAAGAAGAAAAAATAAAGATCCGCGCCACCTATAAAATTTGCTGAATGAAACGAATCTTACTCCTGTTGTTGACTGTAGTCTCTCTATCGGCTGGAGCACAGAGCTACAATAATGAATGGATTGACTATAATAAAACTTATTACAAATTCAAGATCGCCGTCACCGGTGTTTACCGGATCCCTCAATCGTCCCTGGCTGCTATCGGCCTTGGAAATGTAAATGCCAGTGATTTCCAATTGTGGCGTAACGGGGAGGCGATCCCTATTTATACCTCAGTACAAAACGCACCACTTGACGCAAATGGCTATATCGAGTTCTGGGGAGAAATGAATGATGGCAAACCAGATCTGCCATTATATCGCGTGGCCGACCACCAATTAAATAACAAATGGAGTTTACAAACGGATTCAGCAGCATTTTTTCTCACCGTCAACCCGGGTGGCAGCAACAGGCACTATGTAAATACTCTTAATGATGTGGCCGGCAATACTCTTACACCTGAGCCTTTTTTCATACACACAGCTGCCAATTATAATAAAGGAAAAATAAACCCGGGTCGTTCTGAAGTGGTGGGAAAATCCTTTACCTATTCCTCATCATATGACCAGGGCGAGTCGTATACATCGGGAGATATAGTTGCTGGGGCTGTAGCAAATTCAAACTTTACAGCTTTGCATCCTTATTTAGGAAATGATGCTCCAAATGCAATAATTAAGGTGAATGCTGCGGGCAATGCTACTAATCCAAGGCGGTTTGTGGTAAATGTAAATGGAGACTCAGTCTATGGTGCGACAATGGACTACTATGAGTATGTGAAAGGTACTGCAGAGATGTCCATGTCGAAAATTAGTGGTGGTAGTGCAAGTGTTCAGGTAAGGAATATGGGGACATCCGCAAATGATCGAATGGTAGTAGCAACTGTGGAACTTATATATCCAAGAGTCTTCAATTTTGCAAATCAACGACAATTTTATTTTGAACTACCTGCCAATTCAAATGGAAATTTCCTTCATATCACTGGATTCAATCACGGGGCCACTAAACCTATACTATATGACATTACGAATAACAGGCGCTATGAAGGTGTGTTTGCTTCCAGCGGGACGGGTTCAGCTGTGAGGTTCGCTTTGCAACCTTCATCCCAGCCACGAAGCCTGGTTTTGGTTCATCAAACCGTTAATTTAATATCCACGATAACCCAGTTTGAACAAAGAAATTTTGTAGACTATAGCCGTCCCGAATTTCAGGGCAATTATCTGATCATCACAAACCGTTTGCTGACCGGCGCAGTGGGAGGTAGTGATCCTGTTGAGGACTATAGGCTATATCGCAGTTCTCCACAAGGCGGAAGCTATAACGCAAAGGTCTACCTGATCGATCAGTTGGAAGACCAGTTCGGACTGGGTATTAAGCAACATCCATTATCTATAAGAAATTTTTTAAGATGGGCAAGGGTTAGGTATTCTTCTCCGCTAACCAACGTGTTGCTGATCGGCAAGGGTTTAGTATATACTCATTTTAGGGCGAATGAAAAGAAACCCGATATCGATAAGCTCGCGCTATTACCCACTTTTGGTTTTCCCGCTTCTGATAACTTATTGTCTGCAGAAGGCGGAAGCTCTATACCACTTACACCAATCGGAAGAATATCGGTAATCAATAAAGACGAGATCGTAGCTTACCTGCAAAAAGTAAAGCAGTACGAACTTGCCTATAATATTTCATCGCCTTCCATCATCGACAAAGCCTGGATGAAAAACGTTGTTCACGTTACAGGAGCGAGCGACAATAACACATCAGATATTCTTCTCCAGGCATTAAATGGGCATAAAAAAATTATTGAAGATTCTCTTTATGGTGGAAACGTGCATACGTTTACCAAGACATCCGCCGACGCAGTTCAGCAGGTAAGCAGTACCCGGTTGGAAAATCTATTAAGGGAAGGCGTAGGCCTGCTAACCTATTTCGGCCATTCATCCGCCAGCACACTTGAGTTCAATTTGGATAATCCTCAGAACTATGACAATGAAGGAAAATATCCAATATTTATTGTGATGGGTTGTAATGCGGGTAGCTTCTATAACTACAATGAGGGAAGATTGTATACCAAAGAAACCATTTCAGAAAGATTTGTGTTGGCACCTGACAGGGGATCAGTGGCTTTCCTGGCTAGTACACACCTGGGTATCGTACACTATCTCGACATTTACAACACAAGGTTTTATAAGGCGATGTCTACTACCCATTATGGTTCCACCTTAGGCGAAATAATGGATGAGGCTATCCGCCAGGTATTTTCAGCAACAAGTCAGAATGATTTTTATGCCCGGTTCCAGTGCGAGCAGTTTACACTTCATGGTGACCCGGCTATCCGAATGTATAGTTCTGACAAGCCAGATTATGTTATTGAAGAACCTCAGGTAAAAGTCAGTCCTTCATTTATACCTATTTCTGAAACCAAGTTTGATGTGACTGCTTCATTTATGAATATCGGCAAAGTAATTAACAAGGACATCGTCGTTGAAATGAAGCGTACTTATCCTGATCAGTCAGTAGAAATCCTGCAGCGCGATACTGTTCCCTTCACAAGTTTTATCGATTCAATAAGCTATCAACTTCAGATTAATCCCATACGAGATAAAGGGCTCAATAAGATAACGATAACGATTGATGCAACTAACGCAGTAGATGAATTGTTCGAAACCAATAACTCAATCACCCGTGACGTTTACATTATTGAGGATGATGTTAAGCCGGTTTACCCCTACAATTACTCTATTGTTAATCAACAAGACATAAAGTTCACTGCATCTACAGCAAACCCTTTCGCTATTAATGCAAAATATATCCTGGAAATTGATACAACCGAGTTATTTGATTCACCCTCGAAAGTTATAAGAACACTTAATTCTTCAGGGGGGGCCTTTGACTTTACTCCAGGAATGAGTTTTGTTGATAAAACAGTGTATTATTGGCGTGTGGCCAAGGAAGTAACTTCTGGGCCTTTAGTTTGGAATACTTCTTCCTTTATATATTTGGAGGGTAATGAAGTAGGATTTAATCAATCTCACATTCATCAGCATTTTAAATCTGAATTGAATCGCATAAAGCTGGATTCGGCTAGCAAAACATGGGATTTTAAGACTACGACGAACAACATATTTGTTAGAAATGGCGTATATCCCACAACATCAGATCAGGGATCCTTTTATTCCGGAACAATTAATGATGTCGAAGGATTTATCGGACCAGGTTGTAACTTTAATGAGCTAATTTTTAATGTAATACACCCCGTAACTTTTGTACCGTGGAAGAATGACTATTCGGGAGCTACGGGCTTGTATCAAAGTTTCAAAGCTGTGTGTGGTAGTGGACGTGATTACAACTTTCAATTCCTTTTAAGCGATATTACCTGGAGAAAGAGAATCATGGACTTTCTTGATAGTATTCCCGATGGGTATTTTGTTTTGGTTAGAACAAATTCAAGTTCGACAGTGGCGGGAAATACCTATGCAAGTGTATGGCAAGACGACCAGACGATTCTGGGGCCTGGTCAATCTTTATATCACAAATTGTTCGATCAGGGGTTTGAGGATGTCGGTTCCTTTGACAAGCCCAGGTCGTTTATTGCTTTATTTAAAAAGAATAGGAAGAGCGAATATGCTGCTCAATCTGTATTCAGTGAAGGCATCTACGATGCTATTACGCTTGATGGCAATGCGTTTGCCACGGACACGCTTGGAGTTGTTACTTCACCGCCAATGGGGCCAGCTAAAGTTTGGAAAACGTTGATCTGGGATGGTCAGCGACCGGCGTCTCCGGCTACGGATCTTACCTCCTTCGACGTCGTCGGTATTAATGACAATGGTAATGAAAGCGTTTTAGTTAGCAATTTGGCTGCAGATCAAACAAATAATTATGATCTGTCAGGTGTTGATGCTACATTATATCCTTTTATAAAACTTAGAATGACCACCAAGGATACTGTAAACTATTGGCCATACCAGTTAAATTATTGGAGAGTTTACTATAACCCTGCCCCTGAGGGCGCTGTCGCACCCAACATATATTTCGAATCCAGTGATACGACTTCCATCGGAGCCTCGGTCGATTTTGGCATTGCGTTTAAAAACGTAAGCAAGATCGATTTTGACAGTATCAAAGTGAAGTTGAGCATAACTGATGAAAATAATGTAGAGAATATTATTCCTATACCCCGACAAAAAGCACTTGTCCCAGCTGATACCATAAAACTAAAAGTGTCTATTGATACAAGATCGCTTTCTGGCAACAATACTTTATTTGTCAACTTCAATCCGGATAAAGATCAGCCGGAACAATATCTTTTCAACAATTATGCGTTCCGCAGCCTCTATGTAATACCCGATAGCCTCAACCCAATGATGGATGTTACTTTTGACGGCACTCATATTCTTAATAAAGATATCGTTTCCGCGAAGCCGAAAATCCTTATCAAACTTAGCGATGAGTTACAGTCACTGCCGTTGAATGATACCAGCTTGTTTAATGTGAAAGTGCGATTCCCTGATGATCCGGAGCCGAGGCGCTATTATTTTAGTTCTACTGATACTTTACAGTTAACTCCGCCCGATTTGGGATCAAACACAGCCAGCGTAAACTTTACGCCTTATTTCCCAATCGATGGAGAATATGAGTTGATTGTTACGGGTAAGGATAGGAGCGGCAACCTGGCAGGTAATGTGGAATACAAAGTGGCGTTCACGGTGATAAACAAGCCGATGATATCCAATATGCTCAACTATCCCAATCCGTTTACCACATCCACGGCGTTTGTATTTACCGTGACTGGTAGCGAAGTGCCCCAGAATATCCGCGTACAGATATTAACTATTACTGGTAAGATCGTGAGAGAGATCACTAAGGAGGAGCTAGGTCCATTGCATATCGGTAGAAACATCACCGAATTCAAGTGGGATGGCACAGACCAGTATGGTCAAAAACTTGCGAATGGTATATACCTCTACCGGGTTATCACAAACCTGAACGGCAAGTCACTGGATAAGTACAAAGCTAAGGGCGATAATACAGACCAGTACTTTAACAAAGGGTATGGAAAGATGTACCTGATGCGATAAAGCGGTAATTATAATGCATGCTAATCGTATTCAAAAATCTAGTAATTCAAATATTCTCGGTGGACGATATTTTTTTTGTCTGAAGCCCGGAACCCGTCAACAATATTTTGACCGCGGAGCGTAAAATTACCACAAGGGTTTTGTGTGCATGGCAATGGTATGCTGCCACATCTGGAGTTATCTACTGGAATATGTATTAATACACCGTTGCAATCAATCTGTTCATATGATGAATTTATTACGCCTGAAGGCATATAAATATTTTGGCGTGTAAAATAGTGTGTTAACCTATAAGCAGAATAAATTAGAACTGTAATAGCAAATAATGAAAGACTGGCGCTTAGTATCTTACGAGTTACTCGGAAACTACATCTCAGCCGGGAAAGTATGGAGTAGATTAATATTCCAGCGGTTGGCAACAAAAAACCATAACCAAATCGCGGATCAGGCGCACTGAGAAACCATATTATATCACCAAGGAGTAGTAAAACCAAAATCGGCAAACTTGGGGCTTTAATAGATCGACCTGCAAAGCCTTTCATTATTATAAAAATTAATAGCAAAGACGGTATACTTGCCAGGATAATTTTATCTGTTACAGATAGTATTTTCCACCAACGGTGTATCCATCCTGAAATTGGTAAATTAAAGTTCGATTTAATAGCTTCAACCTCATATTCCGAATGCACCCGTGCATATGCAGTTATATATTGTCTTGTAAGGTCAACCAATTCTTTTGGTGCTTGCCAGTCTGTTGTAATGATATTAGGAAAAGTGAGTGGGTAAACAAAGTACCCTGTACTAATAAAATTTCTTGCTATTTGGGGTGAAAGAATGATAAGCCCGGTTGCAAAGGCTGTAATAATACTTATCTGGTGATTGTGTTTTCGACTAGTCCAATAAATGAAAATAATTAGTAGGAAAATTGGCGCTGAAGATAGTTTGATCGTAATGGCGAAAAATCCAATAAAGGCAAGGAAAAGACAGAATGCCGGGTTTTTTTTGTCGCTATACTCGAAAAAAAGATAAAAGATCAGCCATAAATACAAAGCCACAATAAAATCGGGACTTGCAGAGGTTGCGGTTAATCGTATTTGGGTATAGGTTACAAAAGAGACAATCAGCAGCGCTAGCCAAAGAAATCCAGAAAGCATAGGGTTGTCTCCTTTAGTTCGGAGAGAAGTATCTATTTTATTTACCGTGAAAATCACAAACCAAATAAGGATGGTAGCGTTTATGAAAGTCAAAACTGGCAACCCAATAAATGAGAAACTAAATAACGCGCATAATATAAACCAACTGCTTTGAAAACCGTAATGGGTCTGAAGGTTTACAAGTCCAGGAATAACGCGGTATTTCTCTGCCCATTGAATATTCTGTGCATGATAAATAAGGGTATCTGGGTGGTTGATATGCCAGGCATGCATAATTAGTATAAGCACCGTTGAAACGGCGATTAAAAAAAATGCTTGAGGAGACATCGATTTCAAACTAATCCGGAGGTTTGAAATTGCTAAGCTTAGAGTGGCTTTATTCCGGTAATACCACGTTAATGCTACTGATAATAAAGTTAAATGTATTAGGAGGTTACCAAGGGGGAAGAAGAGAGATAGGAAATTAGCTACAACTGATATGGTTGCAAGACCTGTAAGACACGTTACAATGAAATGTTGAGCGGGAACTTTGTCCGAATGAGTAACCCTTGCAAATAGCGCCAATGCTATTTGCCCGAAAGCGTGACATAAGAGTGTGATATAAATAGATGCTAATAAGGTAGCGATCATTTCTCACTTTTTTTGCCCACAACAATTGCCGACAGGCCAGCCTTTTTCATGGTTATATTATCAACCATTTTAAAAACAGGCACCCATTTATTATATAAGGACATTTCTCCCTTGCCAATCATTTTTCTTTTTAATACTTTTCCAAAAATAAACCACGCACCAAGTCCGGCGAGGTTAAAATATTGTTTATGTATTAGTTCAAATGAATTTTTCCTGATTACGGAACTGAGAGTTTTCAGTGTATATCGGCGGTAATGGCCAAGTTCTTTATCAAACCGGGAAAATAGATATGGGTAAGCCGGCGCGAGAACAACAAGAGTTCCCTGAGGTTTTAGCATGTAACGGCAATTTTCGATTGCATTGATGTCATTTTCCAAATGCTCGATAACATTTAGGAGGAAAACTGTATCATATTTTTCGTAGTATTCTGAATAATATTTGCAAAAGTTGGGATGTTGAAGATCTATAGAGCATACAGACTGGACATTGTCGTGGTGACCGAAAGAATCTTCAAGACGCCTGCAATAATCCAAATTAAAGTCGGACAAGGTAATTTTTAATTGATCTTTAATTGCAAATTTTGAGATGTTGCCGAGGCCACTTCCAATTTCTAGTATACTGCCTAAAAGGAAGGGTTTTATTGTTTCATACATCCATTTGTTAAAACGATCGGCACGAGCAATTGCCTCCAGTGTATTTGTCCCAATGGGATCAAAGGTTTCTTTAGTCTTTTCTATTTGAGCGGGCTCGTGCATAGGAAATATAATATCCAATTTAATGTATTTATTTTCGTTATTTCAATCTTTCAATCGAAAACCAGATTTAATATTAGTCCCCCTTTTTCTGACACGAGGATCCACTTCATATGCGCAAGGTAATTCTGTCGAATAGCAACGTGGATTCCAGTTATTTAAAATCTTCTCCGGAACATGTATGGCGGTATTGTCGATTGTAATGATTTTCGTAGGAGGTTGTGGTAGTAGAAAGGGGGTCCAAAAGTTGAGTTGACTAGTACTTTTGATCTTGAATATAGCAAAACCTGCAAGAGCCAGCGATAGTATTAATAGGCCTAAAGATGGCCATGAATGTTTAATTTCGACTTTTGTTATGGCAATAAAAAAGTAACTTAAAAGTAAAATGCCAATTAGTAAACACCCATACACAAAGCGTGGATCGGGCGCAATAACAAACCAGCAGAATATTTGAAAAATAATTATTAAAATAAATACCCTGGCTAAATAGTTATCGAAAGGTTTTATTTTTCTAATAATAGTATAACCCGTCAGAATGCCAATGATGCCAGGAATAAAAATTATCTTATCATAGGAAAACATATATTTAAACCACGATTTTGGCCATTCACCGAGTCCCATACTTGCTGTCGACTCTAAAGGAACAAATCCTGTACTTACCCTATTATAATATTTGATGAAACGAAGTAATTCCATTGTGGTCTCCTTGTTAGCTTTCCAGTCTACAGAAAACCAGTCAAAATACATAGATGGATAAAACGCATAGCCGGTAAGTATAACATTTCGGGCGAGAAAAGGCAATACAAGAAAAAGGGTAAAGATACAACATGCAATAATCAGCTTATTCTCTCTTCGTCTATACATAAGTACTACGGCAAATAGACCCAGAAAGAGAATTGGGAAATTGGTAATTCGCACTGTGAAAAGATAAGCAGACCAAATGAACCATTCGGGTAGCAGGGGAAAAATTTTCAATTGTGTTTCCTGCTTAAATGATTCAGTAAATAGTACGAAAATAATCAGTAGCGTAATATAATCATAGTTGGAAGTGGATACATTACCCCGCAGTAAGGGCCAGGAAATTGAACAAATTACCAAAACCACCAATAAAGAGGCAGATAATTTAAGGTTTAGAGCGTGTTTACTGGTTATTGTATTTATTACATAACCGGAAAGCCATAATGATAGAACTCCATTTAGAGTAGTATAGTAGTTTAAATTGCCGCTGGAAGGGATAAATAAGGCGATGCTGGTGAACCAGGAAGAGTTGAATCCAAATCTTTCATGCATATGAACAAGCCCGGGAACGGTGCCATATTCCTTGATCCATTTAATCATTTGTATATGATAACTTTCCGTATCGTCCATCAATGTTGGTCCAGCATTCAGAAAAACCAACAACAGCCAAATACATCCGAAACTAAAAAAAAATAGGGATGGTAGGTTGCTTAGTTTGGCGAAGACGTGAGCAACGAAGCGACTAAAAGGTTTTCGTTTTAAATATAGCAGAAGGCAAAGTATACACAACGCTATGCTTTGAGTGATTAGGTTGATCGGTGCGAAAAGAACAACCAATTGAAAAAGTGTTGTTGTGAAAATAAGACCGGAGATTAGATAAAATACGATTGGACGGGTTGCAAAATTAGTCGGCTTCCGCATCGATAAAGTCTCATAAAATAGAAAGCCGGTACACAATGAGACGACCGTAATAATGATATGTGACAGAAAAATAAACAACATATTTTGCTAGTTGGGTATCGGAATGAAGAATCCAGTTATTTTTTTGAAAAAATGCTGTACTTTAAAATACAGTACAGTGCTCTTAATCCATCTTTCCATTGTATTTTTTTTCCTTCTGCGTAGCTTCTACCATAATATGAAATTCCAACTTCGTAGATACGAATATTTTTGATTTTGCTGATTTTGGCGGTCAATTCTGGTTCGACGCCGAATCGTTTTTCCCGAATCGTAATTTGTTCAAGGATTTCACGGCGAAACATTTTGTAACCAGTTTCCATATCCGTAAGGTTGAGCCCGGTAAAAACGTTGGATAGAAATGTGAGGAATTTATTTCCAGCCGAGTGAAAGAAAAATAGGATTCTGTGAGCTTCACTGCCACGGAAGCGTGAGCCATATACAACATCTGCATGGCCATCCTTAATAGGCTTCAATAGCTTGGTAAACTCGGCAGGGTCATATTCAAGGTCAGCATCCTGTATGACAACTATATTTCCAGTAGAATGCTGTAGCGCCGTCTTAATACTTGCCCCTTTGCCGTAGTTCTTTTCATGCCTGATTAAGATTATACCAGCATCTTTGTTAGCCTTCAAAAACTCGGAAATCACGCCTGAGGAGTTGTCTGTTGAGCCATCATCAACAATAACTATTTCCTTTAATGTATTTGGGTCAATTTCAATATCTACCAATTTTCTTAGAATCAAAGAAATATAATGCTCCTCGTTGTAGCACGGTATTAGAATGCTAAGTTTGTCAGGCAAGGTATATGGTTTTGTTACGGTAACTTGTCATCTTAATTTTTCAAAATTATTATATCCCACTAAGCCTGCAGCAGTCAGCTGGAAGATTGTTTACCAACTGTGAGTCGTAAAATAACGTTTGTAAAAATACGCGTTTGCCTGGTTTTTACGATCTGAGGTCCAAATCATTTACAATAGCAATTTAAAACCGGCGTTAGAATCCTGGAACCTCATGAAGGTTTTAGTCGAGGCGGGTCCTCGATCCAATATCCAATAATGAACGAAAACCGACCCCTTCCGGCTGCAAATTCCGGCAGCAATCAGTCTGTGCCTTACCTTGATGGTGTAAGGGGGCTTGCTATTCTTTTAGTAGCACTCGGTCATTTATTTTATGACTATTATATCTTTAAGATCGGATGGGTTGGGTTAAACCTTTTTTTCGTGCTTTCCGGTTTTTTGATCACACAACGACTTTTCCACTTTAAGGAGCAATCTATAGTAAATTATTTTCGAAATTTCTACGCAAGGAGATTTCTTCGAATTTTCCCACTCTACTATGTGGTGCTGATCTTTTTTCTAATTTTCTTGCCAGGATTGTCAACCCGATTTCAGAATTATTTTTCCGAACTCACCACAATTCAATGGTCATACTGGCTTTATACTAGTAATTGGAATATTATTTCAAATGGACTTCCTGAACAATCACTTTTCTTTCATTTTTGGTCGTTAGCCGTCGAAGAACAATTTTACCTGGTTTGGCCTATACTTTTCCTGATCTTTTATAACGCACGTTGCCACTATATTTTAATATTTGGGCTAATATTCGTGTCTATGCTAATGAGAGTAAACACTGCTGAAAGTCTTCATGCATATGTTAGTACGGTTACAGCGGCAGAGCCACTATTACTTGGTAGTTTGTTGAGTATTGTTTATCAAAATGGCATATTAAAAAAGGTTGCCAGTTGGATGTTACTAGGCGTGATCTTGTCAATATCAGCACTTGTCTTGATATTCTGGCAAAATAATGACCTGCATATTACAAATGCACCGCTGATGAAGTATGGTTATTCAGCAATTAATATAATAATGACTTTTCTTATTTGCTACCTGCTATTGGGCGGTGGAATTGGTTTGAAATTTCGCCGCTTTTTTACAATGAAATGGCTAAGGTGGTTAGGAAAATACTCTTATGGGATTTATATTTTCCACTGGATAATTCTGCAAACCGTGATTTTTAAGCTTAATTACCTCATGCTCGACGCCAGGTTTGATGATATGGCTGCATACTTACTGGCCAGAGCTGCCGGGATTTTAATAACTCTAGTCATAAGTTATTATAGCTATCAGCTTTTTGAGAGATATTTTATAGGACTCAAAAAATACTTTACACAAGATTTCGACTGGAAGTGGCCATCAATTGGCTTTCCGCTTTTGCAAAAAGGTAAAGGTAAATTTGCACGTAATGAAGGTTAGAGTCGTAAGCTTCTCTGGATATACTTCCCCAATACATCAAACTCTATGTTCAATATATCCCCTTTGTTGATATACTGGAAATTGGTATGCTGGTATGTATATGGTATGATCGCAACAGCAAGACTGTTGTCAGTTATTCGAAATGCAGTTAGACTTACTCCTTCCAGGCAAACCGAACCTTTTTCAATAACAAGGGTTGCGAAGTCCCGGGGAATTTCGATTTCGAACTCCCAGCTTCCGTTTTTTTCGACCTTATTGATACATGTACCGGTACCATCCACATGGCCCTGCACAAAATGACCATCGATGCGGTCATTCAGCCTGAGGCAGCGTTCCAGGTTCACCCAGGTACCGGGGGCCCAGGATCCGAGATTAGTCTTGGAAAGCGTCTCACCAATAGCCGTAACACGGTGCCTGGTGTCGGAAACCTCTTCTACCGTAAGGCAAACCCCGTTATGACTGACACTCTGGTCCACTTTTAGCTCAGCCGACAGGGAGGATTCAATCCAGAAAATTCGGTTAGAGCCCGAACTTTGAATATCGGTGACCGTGCCCATCGATTCTATTATCCCGGTAAACATCCTGCAAAACTAAGCTTCAGGATATAAACAACAAGAAATAAACAACTTGTGATGTGGGGGGGCAGAAGTTCCATTTGGGCAAAAAAACAGTGGGGCCGAGTTACATTTCTAATATTTGATAATATTCCTTATCTTTGCCGTCCTAAAAAACATACCAGGGAGGTATATACATTATGTTAATCATTGATTCAAAGGACTGCGAAAACATCGACAAGGCGCTTAAAAAGTACAAGAAGAAGTTCGAGAAATCGAAAACCTTGTTGAAATTACGTGAGCTTCAAAGCTTTACCAAACCGTCTGTAAAGCGTCGTGGTGAAGTGCTGAAAGCCATCTATCGCCAGAATATCGTTAGTGGGAAAATAGAAAAATAACCCAGGTTATTTTTATTGCAATATAATTAGCTGCCCCGGTCACGGGGTGGCTATTTTTTTGTGTAGCTTGTAGTCCTTATCACCCGTATGACTGGAAATTATGCAGATAGGATCCGTGAATTTCTCGACTACCTCAAATTTGAAAAGCGGTATTCGGAGCACACGATCATATCCTATGAGAACGATATCAGCTCCTTTTTTTCCTTTATGGTGCAAAGCTTTGACGCCCCGCCCATCGGGGAGATCAATCATACCCTGATCCGGAGCTGGCTGGCGGGGCTGAAAGAAGAGAAATTGGCATCGCGGTCCATCAACAGGAAGATCTCAACGCTACGGTCCTTTTTCAAATACCACCTCAAGCGGGGAAATATTGATGCTGTTCCTACTGCCAGCCTGGTCACGGCAAAGGTTAGCAGGCGTTTACCGGTTTTTGTGAAAGAGCAGGATACCCAGCAGCTGCTAAAAACCCTTGATACCTCCACAGAAGACTGGAAATCCCTGAATGCCCGTATGCTGATCTCGATTTTTTACGCAACCGGTATGCGGCTCAGCGAGTTGATCAACCTCAAAGAAAAGCAGCTTGACCAGTCAAGGCTGCAGCTGCGTGTTTTGGGTAAAGGCAATAAGGAAAGGATCATCCCGGTGAGCAGGGAACTGTTTGATGATATAAATGAGTACCGGCGTTTGAAGAAAAAGACCTTTGAAAATGCGGATGACTACTTATTAGTAACTGAAAAAGGCAAGAAACTATACCCCAAATACGCCTGGCTGCTTGTCAACGACTACCTCGGCCGCGCCAGTACCTTAAACAAAAAAAGCCCGCACGTTCTGCGGCATACTTTCGCTACCCACCTGATGAATAATGGAGCTGACCTCAACGCGGTGAAGGAGTTGCTGGGGCATGCCAGCCTGGCTGCAACGCAGGTCTATACACACAACACCATAGAGAAGTTGAAAGATGTGCATAAAAAAGCTCATCCCAAGTCATAATTGTTATTGGTGACAATAGGGGAGATGAGAATAATATTTCAGGGCCTTTTACAATAAAATTAATAGCGCGAAATGTTTGATTTTCCTGCTTTTTGATGTAACTTCAACGCAGTACCAACAACTCCATTCTATTGTAATAATTCTACTCTTCTTTAGCTCTTTATTTATTATTTCACCGTTAAAAATGTGACGACTATGAATGTAAACATTCAAACTGTTCGGTTTGATGCGGATTCCAGGCTGGTAGCGTATATCAACCGGAAACTTGAAAAGCTAAACACTTTTCATGACCGCATCATAAAAGTAAGTGTGTTTCTGAAGCTCGACAATGTAGTTCACAACATTAAAGACAAGATCGCTGAGATCAGGATCCATGTACCACGGCACGAATTTTTTGTGAAATCAACCAGTAAATCATTTGAAGAATCATTCGACGATGCATTTGATTCCATCGTCAACCAAATAAAACGAAAAAAACAAAAGCAGGCAGCTTAAAAAAAATGTTCAAGACCCTTCGGGGTCTTTTTTTTGGATACTGGATACTAGATGCTCGATACTGGCACATTAGCTCCAGCATCCAGTATCCAGTATCAAGTATCCAGTATCCAGCCTCTCCTCCCAACTACCTGAAAACAAATAAAAAATTCCTGTTTCAAAATTTTTGCAATTCTTAAATTCCCTTACCTTTGCCTTCCTAAAATTTTAGGGGTAAGTTCTTTATTATTACATTTTTCTCGGCGATATGCCTTGATAAATAAGGAAAAAGCGCCACTTTAGCTCAGCTGGTAGAGCAACTGATTTGTAATCAGTAGGTCGTTGGTTCGATTCCGACAAGTGGCTCAGCTAGCAGGTCGGGCAAAGGCAGCTTTGTTTTGATCTTGTTTTGGGCAGATGGCCGAGTGGCTAAAGGCGACAGACTGTAAATCTGTTCTCTTCGGAGTACGGAGGTTCGAATCCTTCTCTGCCCACGTTTTATTTTGAAAAATGTGGAGATGTGAAAATGTGATGATGTTTTAAATGACTCCACAACAACAGTTCTTTTTTGAGAAATGAAAGCTTGCAAATACCCAGGCTTTCCGATTTTCAAAATAATCAGCGGAAGTAGCTCATTTGGTAGAGCGATAGCCTTCCAAGCTATAGGTGGCGAGTTCGAGCCTCGTCTTCCGCTCTCATCAGTTGGTAGCCTGCTGTTGATAGTCTGCAGTTGCTCGGCGGCACTGCCCGGGAACTGCCAACTGTAACTGCCTACTGAACTATTGCCGTTGTAGCTCAGTGGTAGAGCACTTCCTTGGTAAGGAAGAGGTCAAGGGTTCAATTCCCTTTAACGGCTCAACGCTTTGTTCAATAACTAAACAAACATTCGAAACACAACTAAAAATCGATAACAATGTCAAAAGAGACCTTCAAGAGGGAGAAACCCCACGTAAACATTGGCACAATTGGTCACGTTGACCATGGTAAAACCACATTGACTGCCGCTATTACCGAGATCCTTTCTAAAAGAGGTCTTGCACAGGCGAGGAAATATGATGAGATTGATGGCGCCCCTGAGGAAAAAGAAAGAGGTATCACGATCAACACTGCGCACGTTGAATATCAAACTGATAACCGTCACTATGCACACGTTGACTGCCCTGGTCACGCTGACTATGTAAAGACCATGATCACTGGTGCTGCCCAGATGGACGGTGCTATTTTAGTTGTAGCTGCTACTGATGGTCCTATGCCCCAGACAAGGGAGCACATCCTGCTTGCCCGCCAGGTAGGTGTACCCAGTATGGTGGTTTTCATGAATAAAGTTGACCTGGTTGACGATCCTGAACTTCTGGAACTCGTTGAAATGGAAATCCGCGAGCTGTTGACTAAGAACGGCTTCGATGGTGATAATACGCCGATCATCAAAGGTTCTGCAACTGGTGCCCTGGCTGGAACTGAGCAGTGGGTAAAAGCAGTTACTGAACTGATGGACGCTGTAGACAGCTACATTCCGCTGCCTCCGCGCCCGGTTGATCTGCCATTCCTGATGTCTGTAGAGGATGTATTCTCTATCACAGGTCGTGGTACTGTTGCTACAGGTCGTATCGAAAGAGGTCGTATTAAAGTTGGTGAGCCTGTTGAGATCGTAGGTCTGATCGAACAGCCTTTGACTTCTACCGTTACCGGTGTGGAAATGTTCCGCAAACTGTTGGATGAAGGTGAAGCTGGTGATAACGCAGGTCTGCTGCTCCGTGGTATTGAAAAAACCCAGATCCGTCGTGGTATGGTAATCGTAAAACCCGGATCTATCACTCCGCACACTGAATTCAAATGCGAAGTTTACGTACTGAGCAAAGATGAAGGTGGACGTCACACTCCATTTTTCAACAAATACCGTCCTCAATTCTATTTCCGTACAACAGACGTTACCGGTGAAGTAGAACTGAACGCAGGAACTGAGATGGTAATGCCTGGCGATAATACTTCGCTGACTGTAAAACTGATCCAGCCCATCGCGATGGAGAAAGGTTTGAAATTCGCGATTCGCGAAGGTGGTCGTACCGTAGGTGCCGGCCAGGTGACTGAGATCATTAAGTAAATGAAGCTGCGAGCTACGAGCTTTTGGCTACGAGCCGTCAGGCTTTATTTTACAAAAGATTTTATATCTTTGTGACATATGCTAAAAGCTGTCCGCCGGTTTGGAGGATAGCTTTTAGCTTTCTACGGGCATGGTCCCGCTGTTAGCGGGATACGGGTCTAATAAAATACGGGCATGGTGCAACGGTAGCATACGGGTCTCCAAAACCTTTGATCTGGGTTCGAATCCTAGTGCCCGTGCGAAATAAATTGACAATTTGAAAAATGACGACTTTGTAAGTTCATTCTCAAATTTTCAGGATTTCAAATTTTAAATTGTTGTATGAACAAGATTACCAGTTATTTAAAAGAGTCGTACAAGGAACTGACTGAAAAAGTGACCTGGCCTAACTGGCAGCAGCTTCAACAGTCAACCATGATCGTACTCGTTGCCACCATTATAATTACCGGGGTTATCTGGCTGATGGATATGGGGATCGCCGGTACTTTGAAATTTGTATATAATCAATTCTATAACTAATGGAAGCTACGACGGAAAATAAGGAGCATGCGCAGCAGGACTCAAAGTGGTTCGTACTTCGGGTAGTTAGCGGTAAAGAGAGAAAGGTAAAAGAGTACCTCGACAAAGAGATATCAAGAGGCGGTTGGAGCGAGGTGGTTAAACAGGTTTTCCTGCCCGTGGAGAAAGTATATAAAGTAGTGAATGGGAAAAAAGTAATGCGTGAGCGCAACTACTATCCCGGTTACGTGATGATTGAAGTGCTTGATGGAAAGCTCAGCGACGATCTCAGGGATACCATTAAGAATACCAACAGCGTTATTCATTTCCTTGGTAAAGAAAATCCAATCGCCCTGCGTAAAGCGGAAGTGAACAAGATGCTTGGTAAAATGGATGAAATGGCGGAAGCAGGCGGTATCAGCATGAGCGAGCCATTTATCGTAGGAGAGACCATCAAGATCATCGAAGGTCCGTTCAACGACTTTAACGGTGTGATCGAAGATGTAAATGATGAAAAGAAGAAATTAAAAGTGACGGTTAAGATATTCGGCCGGTCTACACCTGTAGAACTGAATTACATGCAGGTGGAAAAAATAAGCTAGTCAGTTTTTAGAACAAATTTTTAAACCGGCATGGATATGATCCTGCCGGTTTTTATTTTTAATAATGACTTCGAAGTTCAAATTTTTATTGCTTTATTATATCAGCTGGGTATTGTTCTTTGAATTGATGCGCATCAGTTTCCTATTGTATCATTTCGATAAAACCAGGCAGCTTTCCTGGGGCACGGCATTGTCTACATTGTGGTACGGCATGAAGATGGACCTTTCAGTTGCAGCCTATATCCTGGCGCCGGTTTGTGTATTAGTATTACTGAGCCTGATCATGCCGGTTTTCCGGCGGGCCCTGGTCTATAAGGTTTACACGTTTATCATATTATTGCTCACCCTGCTACTATCTATTGCCGATCTCGAAGTTTATGCCCAATGGGGTTTCAGGATCGATACGACGCCGCTGAAGTTCCTTTCCACACCAAGGGAAGCCCTGGCCTCCATCAGTCACCTGCCATTATTTTGGTTTGCGATCGGTTTTGTGGCGGTGGTCGCGCTGTTCTATTTCGTGTTTAATAAGATAATCCGGAAAATTTTCTTTGGGCCACAAACGAGGTATAGAATTGTCACAGCCTTTTTGATCCTGTTATTGATCGGAAGTCTGATCATTCCAATCAGGGGTGGCTTTCAACTGGCTCCTTTGAATCAAAGCAGCGTTTATTTTTCTACCAACAATTATGCAAACCACGCCGCCATTAATGCTTCCTGGAATTTTCTTCACAGCCTGGTAAGTAAAGGTTCTTCTGGTAAGAATCCTTACCAGTACCTGCAGCCGGACAGGTTAAAGATTATTACTGACAGCCTGTACGCTGCATCAGATAAAACATACCAATTCATTCGTTCCGGGGACAACGATTCTATCAATATCCTTTTTATCATCTGGGAAAGTTTTACGGAAAAAGTCCTGGATCTCGCGATTGAGCAGGCCGAAGTAACTCCTCATTTCAACCGGCTCCGGAATGAAGGTGTTTATTTTAGTAATGCTTTTGCAAGTGGCGATCGGACCAACAAAGGTGTTCCGGCGATCCTGAGTGGCTATCCTGCTATGCCGGCGACTACTGTTATTCATTCACCAGCTAAATCACAAACCTTACAGGTGCTTTCGAAGCTTTTTAGAGAAAAGGGTTATGCCACGCCATTCTTTTATGGTGGCGAACCTGAGTTTGCCAATATCAAATCCTACCTGCTGCATGGCGGCTTTGATCCGATTATCGGCAAGGACGATTTTGATGAAAAGGATATGAATTCAAAATGGGGCGCACACGATGGTGTTGTAATGAAGCGTGTGGTTTCGGATATCAATAAAACAAAACAGCCCTTTTTTGCTACCTGGCTTACCCTTACCAGTCATGAACCCTTTGAGACCCCGGTTCCAGCGGTTTTCAGTGGAACGGATAATACAAACAAATTTCTAAACTCCATGCACTATACCGACGCGGTAGTGCATGAATTTATCAATGAATGTAAACGCCAGCCCTGGTGGAATAATACGGTCGTGGTTATAACCGGCGATCACGGGCATCCTTTGCCAAAAAGCGACAATAAGGCGGATGATTTCAGGATACCGATACTATTCCTGGGTGGCGCGGTGGAGAAAGCAATGGTGATTGATAAAGTGGTATCCCAACTGGATATTGCCAGCACACTGACCCGCCAGCTCGGTTTTACAGGAGATGATTTTCCTTTTAGCAGGAATATGGCCGACAGTTCTGCGCGGGAATGGGCCTTTTTTACCTTCAATAACGGGTTTGGGCTGGTGGATTCATCGGGCACCCTGATCTATGATAATGTCGGGAAACAACCAATACGCACAGAAGGAGGGGTGGGCGAGGCCCAGACAGAAGCAGGTAAGGCCCTGATGCAGTGGGTGTACGGAGATTTTATCTCCAGATAGAAAAGAGGAATGTCGGGAGAATCGGGGTTGGCCCCGGGAACCATTAAAAAAACCTTTACCAATCCAATATTTCCCCTTACCTTTGCCGCCCCAATTAGTTCTTTCTTATCTGCCAGGGCCCGGCCCTGCGGAAAAAGTTGAAGCCATGTTCTCCCTGCCGGGTGAACAATGGAGGAATTTGGGAGTCCCGATATGCATGGGGACGTTTGAACCAATAAATCAAAGAAAATGGCAAAAGAAATCTCTGGCTTTGTTAAGCTACAGTGCAAGGGCGGCCAGGCCAACCCTGCACCTCCGATCGGTCCTGCATTGGGTTCCAAAGGTGTAAACATCATGGAATTCTGCAAGCAGTTCAATGCAAGAACGCAGGACAAAATGGGAAAGGTACTTCCCGTATTACTCACCGTTTATACTGATAAAAGTTTTGACTTTGTCATCAAAACACCCCCCGCAGCTATTCAGTTGATGGAAGCCGCGAAAATTCAAAAAGGTTCCAAAGAAAGCAACCGCGCCAAAGTTGGTAAGGTTACCTGGGAGCAGGTGGAGGCTATTGCGAAAGACAAAATGCCCGACCTGAACTGCTTTACAGTAGAAAGCGCTATGAAAATGGTGGCTGGTACTGCACGCAGCCTTGGTCTTAACGTAGAGGGAAAAGCTCCCTGGGAGAATTAAGCCCGAATCCCCCGGTGGGGACTTTGTGAAATCCTTTAAAAAAATTAGAAAATGGCATTCATCAGTAAAAAAAGAAAAGTTGTAAACGCGAAGGTGGATAAAAACAAAGCTTATTCACTGAAAGAAGCGTCTGCCCTGGTAAAAGAAATATCTACCTGCAATTTTGATGCTTCAGTTGATCTGCACGTTCGCCTGGGTGTTGATCCCAAGAAGGCTGACCAGGCTATTCGCGGTACCGTAAACCTGCCACATGGTACAGGTAAGACAAAAAAAGTTTTAGTGCTTTGCACTCCCGATAAAGAAGCCGAAGCAAAATCAGCCGGCGCCGATTTCGTAGGCCTCGATGAGTATGTTCAAAAAATTGAAGGCGGTTGGGTAGATGTAGATGTGATCATCGCCACTCCCTCAGTGATGCCTAAAATTGGTAAGCTGGGTAAGGTCCTGGGTCCACGCAACCTGATGCCCAATCCTAAAACCGGCACCGTAACCAATGATGTTGCAAATGCGGTGAACGATGTTAAAGGTGGTAAGATCGCGTTTAAGGTTGATAAAGTAGGTATCATTCATGCTTCTATCGGTCGTGTAAGTTTTTCACCCGAAAAAATTGCTGAAAACAGCCAGGAGTTGCTCAACGCGATCATTCGCGCTAAGCCTTCTACTGCGAAGGGTACTTACATGAAAGGTATCAGCATGGCCAGCACCATGAGCCCTGGTATCGCGATCGATACAAAAGCATTTATTCACTAAAGCCGGTCAATCCTTCCCTGGAAGGTTTGCAGAAGTCTTTAAACTTTAGAAAGTCAAAAATTTTTATAAAATGACTAAAGATCAAAAAAACGAAGTGATTGAACTGCTGAAAGGCAAGTTCTCGCAATACAATAACTTCTATGTTACCGATACAGAATCACTGACGGTAGAGCAGGTAGGCAAATTGCGTCACGCCTGTTTTGACAAGAACGTAGAAATGAAGGTGGCGAAGAACACCCTCATCAAAAAAGCGCTGGAATCACTGGACAGTGAAAAATATTCAGGCGTGTATGATTCCCTTCATAAGGTGACCGCCCTGATGTTTTCTGAAAACCCCAAAGATCCTGCGCTGATCATTAGTTCTTTCCGGAAGGCAAATAATGCCGAAAGACCCGAGCTCAAAGCGGCGTTTATCAACGGTGATGTATACACCGGAGATAGCAGCCTGAAAACACTTACCCAGATCAAGACGAAGAACGAACTGATCGGCGAAGTGATCGGCTTACTGCAATCACCTGCCAAACGTGTACTGGCTGCTTTACTGCACCACCACGAAAAGCAGGCAGCAGGAGCAACGGAAACTGCAGCACCCACAGAGTAATTGGCAACCAGCTGTTCGCTACGAGCACGGCATTGTCCGAAGCTCCGGCATAGCTCAGAGCAATACTATAAAAACAATTTTTTTAAACAGCCGTCGGATTGATGTCCTTTGTTAACAGAGACAACAAAATGAAGACGGTAAAAATTAAATCAAAATGGCAGACGTAAAAGCATTAGCAGAAAGCCTGGTAGGCTTAACAGTAAAAGAAGTACAGGAACTGGCTGATTTCCTGAAATCTGAGTATGGTATCGAACCAGCAGCAGCAACAGTAGTTGCGGCAGCAGGTGGTGGCGAAGGTGCCGCTGCAGCTGAAGAAAAAACTGCATTCGATGTGATCCTGAAAAGCGCAGGTGCTTCTAAACTGAACGTTGTTAAGATCGTTAAGGATCTTACCGGTTTAGGTTTGAAAGAAGCAAAAGACCTGGTTGATGGCGCACCAAAACCTTTGAAAGAAGGTGTATCTAAAGCAGAAGCTGAAGATATCGCAGCTAAGCTGAAAGAAGCAGGTGCTGATGTTGAGATCGCTTAAGATTTTCAAAACTAATAAAACGAAACCCTTTGTCATTGGCGAAGGGTTTTTTGTTGTATGAACCTGTTTATATAAGCCAGGTTGATAAATAAAGCATGCGTTTAGAAATGCTCAGTAAGTATAATATCTTGAGTGCCTGGGCAAATGGATGGCAAGAAATACAGCATGGCCAGATTACCTTAATGATATTATACTTTGTGATGCCCATGATTGCCAACCTTTATTCACCTAAACTGAGATAGGGAGACAGTTTTATCAACTGGTCATCTGTAAAGACCATCAGCTTTTTTAGATCATCAATTTTTTGAAAAGGGCCGTGTTCAATTCGGTATGCCAGGATTGCCTGCGCCAGTTTATATCGGATATAGGGATGATCCTTCATATCATCCAGGGTTGCAGTGTTGATATTAATTTTCTTTACAGGAGTATTTCCCGGTTTCAAATAAGTCCTGATCTTTTGAAAAGTGGAATCGGGTAAACCATAGGTTTCGCTAACCTGTTCAATGCTGTGAAATCCACCCAGCTTCTCCCGGAAGTTGATGATCCGGGTGGCTAGTTTGCTACCAATACCGGGCAGTTTTATAAACGCGGTCGTATCGCCGGTATTAATATCTACGGGTTCGGTATTGCCTTTTTGCTTTGAAGAAAATGCAGGCGTAGCAACCTCATCGGGAGTCTTTTCTTGTTTAGTTTCGATCCGGATATAGGGTGCAATACGATCATAGTCCTGGCGGCGCAGGCCATAGATCCGGGCCAGGTCTTCAGGTTTCCTGAACTGGCCTCCTTTTGAGCGGTAGTTCAGAATTGTCTGGATCGTTTTCTGTGAAAGCCCCAGCTTTTTCCAGGCTTCTCCAGAAATGGTGTTGGGGTCAAAGAAAAAAAGCTGCGCCGTCTGCTCTGTCTGGTAAGTGTTTGACCGCCGCCTGTCGTATTGGTAATATTCAGCATTATCCTCCCTGTTGTTGTTCTTTTTGTCAACGGGCGGCGATTGCCGTTCCAGCTTCGCGATGGCAGCCATCAAGGTACTGTCGGCTTCTTCCGTCCCAGGCGCACCAGATTTTGAAAAAGCCATCGGTAGAAATATGGAAAGCGATATGACCAGCAGGATAAACAGGGCGCCGACGCGTTCTTTGCCCGAAAAACTTAAATAGTCTACAACTACTTCCTTCCACCACTTCATTGCAAAGATTTTGTTCAAGGTAGGATCACCGAAGCACGGAAAATCAGTTTTTTAACAGTTTTTTGGCGGGGTTTTTGTCGCCAACTTTTTCTTGTCGGAATAGTTTTAATCCTTACCTTTGCAGTCCTTTATTTTGGCCAAAAATATTTTGACGTTCCAGATCACATCTAAGTAATTGAATTTCACCATCTTTTGTTTTTTCTAAAATAAAAGAAGGTAAGTGATTTGTACGTCCTGAATTCTTTAAAACCGGTTTTTCACATATGTCTTCAACAAAATTGAATCACAGGGTGGATTTTGGTAAGATCAAGCACCTTGCTGAAACGCCCGACCTACTTGAAGTGCAGATCCAGTCTTTCAAAGAGTTTTTCCAGTTAGAAACTACCCCCGACAAACGTAATATCGAAGGTTTGTTTAGGGTGTTTAAGGACAATTTTCCGATTACTGACACACGTAACATTTTTGTACTGGAATTTCTTGATTACTTCATTGATCCGCCGCGTTACACCATCGAAGAATGTATGGAGCGCGGTCTTACTTATGCCGTTCCCCTGAAGGCAAAACTGCGCCTTAGCTGTAATGATGAGGAGCACGTGGATTTCCAAACCATCGTACAGGACGTGTTCCTGGGCAATATCCCATACATGACTCCCCGTGGTACATTCGTGATCAACGGAGCTGAGCGTGTAGTGGTAAGCCAGCTGCACCGTTCACCTGGTGTATTCTTTGGTCAGTCTATCCATCCCAATGGGACAAAGATCTACTCCGCAAGGGTTATCCCTTTCAAAGGCGCGTGGATGGAATTCGCGACAGACATCAACAATGTGATGTACGCGTACATCGACCGGAAGAAAAAATTCCCTGTAACGACATTGCTGCGTTCTATCGGTTACGAAACAGATAAGGATATCCTCGAACTGTTTGGTATGGCTGATGAAGTTGCTACTGATAAAAAAACACTTTCAAAATATATCGGTAAACGCCTCGCTGCCCGTGTGCTGAGAACATGGGTAGAAGATTTCGTGGATGAGGATACCGGTGAAGTGGTATCGATCGAGCGTAACGAGATCGTGATGGAGCGTGATACCGTGCTGGATGAAGAAGCGATCGATGTAATTTCTGAAATGGATCTGAAGGGTGTGTTTATCCAGAGAGAAGATGTGGGCGGTGACTACGCTATCATCTACAACACCCTGAATAAAGATACTTCGAACAGTGAGCTCGAAGCGGTACAGTTCATCTATCGCCAGCTTCGAGGCGCTGATGCTCCCGATAATGAAACAGCAAGGGGTATCATCGACAAATTATTCTTCAGCGACAAACGTTATGACCTGGGCGAAGTTGGTCGTTACAAGATCAACCGCAAGCTGAATCTTGACGCGCCGCTGGATCAAAAAACACTGACCAAAGAAGATATCATCCTGATCATAAAATATCTTGTACGCCTTACCAACGGTAAAGCCGAGATTGATGATATAGATCACCTGAGTAACCGCCGTGTTCGTACCGTAGGAGAGCAGTTATATGCTCAGTTTGGTGTGGGTCTGGCGCGTATGGCAAGAACCATTCGCGAGCGTATGAACGTGCGTGATAACGAGGTGTTCACCCCGGTTGACCTGATCAACGCGAGAACACTTTCATCTGTGATCAACTCATTCTTTGGTACATCACAACTTTCACAGTTCCTCGACCAAACAAACCCGCTGTCTGAGATCACGCACAAGCGTCGTATCTCCGCGCTGGGGCCAGGTGGTCTGAGCCGTGAAAGAGCTGGATTCGAAGTACGTGACGTACACTATTCACACTACGGTCGTCTTTGTACGATTGAAACCCCAGAAGGTCCGAACATCGGTCTGATCTCCACCCTCTGCGTACATGCCAAAATCAACGATATGGGCTTTATCGAAACGCCTTATCGTAAAGTGAGCGAAGGAAAGGTAAATATGAAGGAACTTCAGTTCCTGAGTGCCGAAGAAGAGGATCTTGCAAAGATCGCGCAGGCTAATACACAACTGGATGAAAAAGGAAATTTTATCGAAGAAAGAATTGTAAGCCGCGAAACTGGCGACTTCCCAATTCTCGATAAAAACGAGGTAGAATACATGGACGTTGCACCCAACCAGATCGTTGGTCTGAGTGCATCCCTGATCCCATTCCTTGAGCATGACGATGCCAACCGTGCACTGATGGGATCAAACATGCAACGCCAGGCGGTGCCGCTGATCCGTGCTGATGTACCTATCGTTGGTACCGGTCTTGAAGGAAAAGCAGCCCGTGACGCGAGGATCCAGATCCACGCAGAAGGAAATGGCGTGGTAGAGTTTGTAGACGCTAACGAAATTCATGTTCGCTACGACCGAGACGCGGAAGAAAAGCTGGTGAGCTTCGAAGAAGATCTTCGTGTGTACAGACTGACTAAATTCATAAAGACCAACCAGGAAACCTGTATCAACCTGAACCCTGCCGTTAAGAAAGGGCAAAAGGTGAAGAAGGGTGACTTCCTGACTGAAGGATACGCTACCCAAAATGGTGAGCTGGCACTTGGTAAAAACCTGAAAGTGGCGTTCATGCCATGGAAGGGTTACAACTTCGAGGATGCCATCGTGATCAGTGAAAGAGTGGTGAGAGAAGATATGTTCACCTCGGTTCACATATCCGAATATGAATTGGAAGTACGTGATACAAAATTGGGTGAAGAAGAACTGACACCGGATATTCCAAACGTATCAGAAGAAGCTACGAAGGACCTCGATGAAAATGGTATTATTCGCATTGGCGCTACTATCAACGAGGGCGATATCCTGATCGGTAAGATCACACCGAAAGGAGAGAGCGATCCAACACCGGAAGAGAAATTGTTGCGTGCCATCTTTGGTGACAAAGCCGGTGACGCGAAAGACGCTTCTCTGAAAGCACCCAATGGTGTGGAAGGTGTAGTGATCGGTAAGAAACTTTTCCAAAGAGCCAAGAAAGATAAGAACGCGAAAGTGAGGGAAAGGGCTGCAATGGATAAACTGGAAAAGATCCATGAGAAGAACGAGGCCGACCTGATGGAGATCCTGCTGGAGAAGTTGACCACCCTGCTGAAAGATCATGTATCAGCTGGTGTTAGCAACAACTTCGGTGAAGTGCAGATTGGTAAAGGCGCCAAGTTCACTACCCGCAACCTGAGCGGTTTGGATTACGCAAATATCAACCCTCTCGGATGGACAGGTGATAAGAAAGTCGATGACCAGGTTAATATCCTGCTTCACAACTATAATATCAAGTACAACGAAGAGCTGGGTCGTTATAAGAGAGAGAAATTCAATATCTCGATCGGTGACGAATTACCTGCCGGTGTATTGAAACTGGCAAAAGTGTACCTGGCTGTAAAACGTAAGTTGAAGGTGGGTGATAAGATGGCGGGTCGTCACGGTAACAAGGGTATTGTTGCCAAGATCGTTCGCCAGGAAGATATGCCTTTCCTCGAAGATGGAACACCGGTAGATGTGGTGTTGAACCCGCTGGGTGTACCGAGCCGTATGAACCTCGGACAGATCTATGAAACTGTATTGGGATGGGCTGGTGAAAAACTTGGTCTGAAATTCTCTACCCCAATCTTCGATGGTGCGACTACTGAAGAGATCGCTGAATATATTGAGCGAGCAAACCTGCCTAAGTTTGGTCACACTTATCTCTATGATGGTGAAACAGGTGAGCGTTTCCACCAAAAGGCAACGGTGGGTATTATCTATATGATCAAACTGCACCACATGGTCGACGATAAGATGCACGCCCGTTCGATCGGACCATACAGTCTTATCACGCAACAGCCTCTGGGTGGTAAAGCTCAGTTTGGTGGACAGCGTTTTGGTGAGATGGAGGTATGGGCACTCGAAGCATACGGTGCGTCAAACATCCTGCAGGAATTGCTGACGCTGAAATCGGATGATATCATCGGCCGTGCCAAAACTTACGAGGCTATCGTGAAAGGTGACAATATTCCAAGACCCGGCGTTCCTGAATCGTTCAATGTTTTGGTGCATGAACTGAGGGGATTGGGACTGGATCTGAAATTTGAATAGTGAGGAGTGATAGTGAGTAGTGGGTTTGGGTATAAAATTCACTGACGATTCACGACTCACGACTCACGATTCACGACTCACAAACATCGTTAATAACAAGAAATCGAAATAAAAACATGGCATTCAAAAAAGAAAATCGTCCAAGAGCTACGTTTTCAAAGATCACTATCGGCCTGGCTTCCCCGGATACCATCCTGGAAAGAAGCTACGGTGAGGTGCTGAAGCCTGAAACGATCAACTATCGTACTTACAAGCCTGAAAGAGATGGTTTGTTTTGCGAAAGAATATTTGGCCCGGTAAAAGATTATGAATGTGCCTGCGGCAAATACAAACGCATCCGCTATAAAGGAATCGTTTGCGACCGCTGCGGGGTGGAAGTAACAGAAAAGAAAGTACGTCGTGAAAGAATGGGTCACATCAAACTGGTGGTGCCTGTTGTTCATATCTGGTATTTTAAATCATTACCAAACAAGATCGGCTACCTGCTTGGTGTAAGCTCCAAGAAGCTCGAGACCATCGTTTACTATGAAAGGTTCGTGGTTATCCAGTCTGGTATCCGTGCTGATAAAGGACAAAATGTTGGTGACCTGCTGACAGAAGAAGAATACCTTGATATCCTCGAGACTTTGCCGAAGGATAATCAATACCTGCCTGATGATGATCCCAACAAGTTCATCGCTAAGATGGGTGCCGAAGCTGTTCATGATATGCTGCAGCGCATCGATCTTGATCAGCTTTCATTTGACCTGCGTAATGCCGCGGCAACTGAAACTTCTCAACAAAGGAAAGCAGACGCGTTGAAGCGACTGAGTGTGGTTGAAGCTTTCCGTGATGCCAATACTCGTATCACCAACCGCCCAGAGTGGATGGTGATGCAATATATTCCGGTTATTCCACCTGAACTGCGTCCGCTCGTGCCGCTGGATGGTGGTCGTTTCGCTTCATCTGATCTCAATGACCTGTATCGTCGTGTTATTATCCGTAATAATCGTCTGAAGAGGTTGTTGGAGATCAAAGCACCGGAAGTGATCCTGCGTAACGAAAAACGTATGCTGCAGGAAGCGATCGACAGCCTGTTTGATAATAGCCGTAAATCAAACGCGGTGAAAGCAGAAGGTGGCCGTGCGTTGAAATCACTGAGCGATGTATTGAAGGGTAAACAAGGTCGTTTCCGTCAGAACCTGTTGGGTAAACGTGTTGACTACTCTGGTCGTTCCGTTATCGTGGTAGGTCCTGAAATGAAATTACATGAGTGCGGTTTGCCAAAAGATATGGCAGCCGAGCTTTTCAAACCATTTATTATTCGTAAGCTGATCGAAAGGGGTATCGTGAAAACGGTAAAATCCGCGAGAAAGCTGGTTGATAAAAAAGAAGCTATCGTTTGGGATATCCTTGAAAATATCCTGAAGGGACACCCAGTGTTACTCAACCGTGCCCCGACACTGCACCGTCTTTCGATCCAGGCATTCCAGCCTAAACTGATCGAAGGTAAAGCGATACAGCTGCACCCGCTGGTAACAACCGCGTTCAACGCCGACTTCGATGGTGACCAGATGGCCGTTCACGTTCCATTGAGCAATGCTGCGATCCTGGAAGCACAATTGTTAATGCTGGCCTCACATAATATCCTGAATCCTCAAAACGGTACGCCGATCACGCTACCATCGCAGGACATGGTACTTGGCCTGTATTATCTTTCTAAAGGAGTAAAATCAACAGCTACTGAAAAGGTAAAAGGTGAAGGCAAGGCATTCTATTCCACAGAAGAAGTGATCATTGCCTATAATGAAGGTGCCATCGACCTGCATGCATGGATCAAGGTGAAAGCCAATATCCGCAATGCAGATGGTTTGCTGGAGCACAAACTGATCGAGACTACGGTGGGACGCGTAATTTTTAATCAGTACGTTCCTGCTGAAGCCGGCTTTGTTAATGCCCTGCTGACCAAGAAGAACCTTCGTGACATCATCGGTGATATCATCGAGATCACAAATGTTCCAAAAACAGCTAAGTTCCTCGACGATATCAAGCAGCTCGGTTTCCGCACTGCCTTCCAGGGTGGATTGTCATTCAGTATTAATGACCTGATCATACCTGATATCAAAGAAGAATTGCTGGAGAATGCAAAGAATGAAGTTGATGAGGTATGGGACAACTACAACATGGGTCTTATTACCAACAATGAAAGATATAACCAGACCGTAGATATCTGGAGCCGTGTGGATACGCGGATCACAGAAACGCTGATACGTGAACTGAGCAGCGACAAACAGGGATTCAATTCAGTGTATATGATGCTGGATTCAGGTGCCCGTGGTTCCAAGCAGCAGATCAAGCAGCTTGCCGGTATCAGGGGATTGATGGCAAAACCAAGGAAATCTGGTTCTACCGGTTCCGAGATCATCGAAAACCCGATCCTGTCCAATTTCAAGAGCGGTCTGAACGTATTGGATTACTTTATCTCTACGCACGGTGCGCGTAAAGGTCTGGCGGATACGGCCCTTAAAACAGCCGATGCCGGTTACCTGACCCGTCGTCTGGTTGACGTAGCCCAGGACGTTGTGATCACCGAAGAAGATTGCGGTACATTACGTGGTATAGCCACTTCCGCACTAAAAGATAATGAAGACATCATCGAACCATTGTCTGATCGTATTGCCGGTCGTATATCGCTTCATGATGTATTTGACCTGCAAAGCGACAACCTGATCATTGGTGCAGGTGAAGAGATCACTCCGGCAATTGCCAGGAAGATCGAGGAAGCAGGCATTGAGACGATTGAGATCCGTTCAGTACTGACCTGCGAAAGCAAACGTGGTTGCTGCGTGAAATGTTATGGTAAGAACCTTGCTTCCGGTATACTGGCACAGAAAGGTGATGCGGTTGGTATCATCGCTGCACAGTCGATTGGTGAGCCTGGTACACAGCTTACCCTGCGTACCTTCCACGTGGGTGGTGTGGCCGGATCTGCTGCGGTAGATTCAACGCTTATTGCCAAGTTTGATGGTACGATACAGTTTGACGGCTTGCGTTCTGTAATGACCACGAATAATGAAGGTGAAAAGGTTCAGATCGTTATCGGTCGTACTGGTGAGGTGCGTATCATCGATACCAAGAACGATCGCCTTATGATCACTAACAACATACCTTATGGTGCTACCCTTAACGTAAAGGATGGCCAAAAAGTGAACAAGGGTGATGTGATCTGTACATGGGATCCGTTCAACAACGTAATCGTGGCTGAAGTCAACGGTATTTTGAAATTCGAGAACGTGATCGAAGGTGTTACTTATCGTGAAGAATCTGATGAGCAAACTGGTCACCGTGAGAAAGTGGTTATTGAAACCCGTGATAAAACAAAGATCCCGTCGATCGTAGTAGATGGAAAAGAAAGCAAATCATATAACCTGCCTACTGGTAGCCATATCATCCCTGATGAAGGCGATGAAGTAAAAGCCGGACAGGTAATCGTGAAGATCCCGCGTGTACTCGGTAAGCTGAGAGATATTACAGGTGGTCTGCCACGTGTAACCGAATTGTTTGAAGCCCGGAACCCAAGCAATCCAGCTGTGGTTTCCGAGATCGATGGTGTGGTTTCGATGGGAGCCATCAAGCGTGGTAACCGTGAGATCATCATCGAAGCAAAAGACGGGGTACAGAAGAAATACCTGGTACCGCTGACAAGGCAGATCCTGGCACAGGATGGCGACTTCGTGAAAGCCGGTTCTCCTTTGAGTGATGGTCAAACTTCACCGCAGGATATCCTTTCTATCCAGGGTCCGTTTGCCGTACAACAATACGTGGTAAATGAGATCCAGGAAGTTTATCGACTGCAGGGTGTAAAGATCAACGACAAACATATTGAAGTGATCGTTCGCCAGATGATGCGTAAAGTAAGCATCGTTGACCCGGGTGATACCAGGTTCCTCGAAGATGACTCTGTTGATAAGTTCGAGTTTGTTGAAGAGAACGATTACATCTTCGATAAGAAGGTGGTAACCGATGTAGGTGATTCTACCAAGCTGCGCGCCGGCCAGATCGTAAGCCTGCGTGAAGTAAGGGAAGAGAATTCAGTATTGCGCCGCAACGATAAGAAACTCGTAGAATACCGCGATGCTCAGCCTGCTACTTCTTCACCAACCCTGCTGGGTATCACCAAAGCATCGCTGGGTGTACAAAGCTGGATTTCCGCAGCCTCGTTCCAGGAAACAACCAAAGTATTGTCATCAGCCGCTATACACGGTAAGACAGATGATATGCTGGGCCTAAAAGAGAACGTGATCACCGGTCACCCGATCCCGGCCGGTACAGGTCTACGCGAGTTCGAGAACATGATCGTGGGAAGCAAAGAAGAGTATGAGCTCCTGCAAACCACCCGCGAGGCCATGGCATTTGACGAGGAAGAATAAATAATGTGCGAATTTGAAAATGTGGAATATGGTAATGTGAAAATTTGCAAATGATAATGAGGAGCGGGATTTTTTCCGCTCCTTTTTTTGTGACCTACTGTGAGAATAACGGATGATCTGATTACTAACGAATTCTACTACAAATCGCGGCACTGAATTGCTTTGCTGTTAAGTGTTTCATAAATGAACTGAATCATTATATTTGCCCGCTATTCATCATTAATTTGCACACATGAAAAATGGTTTGTTGGCCTGGAATGTAGTACTGACCCTTATTGCAGGGTATTTATTGTATTTGCAGTTCAGTAATAAATCAGCCAGGACTAAAGATACCCAGGTCGCAACCAGTGACACAATGGCCGCCCAGGCGCCATTTCGTATTGCCTATTTCGAAATGGATTCGGTAGAAAGTAACTACGCCATGGTAAAAGATATCAAAGCCGAGATATCTAAAAAAGACGAGGAGTATTCAGCCAGTCTGGCCAGGTTTGAAAACTCTTATAAAAACAAAATCATGGAGTACCAGCAAAAGGAAAAAAGCGGTACCATGGTTCAGGCTGATTATGAAAGAGCACAGAACGAACTTCGGCAGATGGAAGATAAATTCCGTAACCTGAAACAGGAACTCGATCACCAGTACCAGGATTTCGTAATGCGAAAAAACCTGGGTGTAAAGAAAAAGATCGAGGACTTCTTGACAGAGTTTAATAAGGACAGGGGCTATTCCTATATCGTAGCATATGAGCAGGGGTTATTTTATTATAAGGATACGGTCTATAATATCACCGCTGAGGTGATCCGGGGGCTTAATGAACAGTATAAACCCCAAAAGAAATAATCATACTTTTAAGGACAGCCCTCCCGCACACCGGGAGGGCTTTTCTTTAAAACTAAACCTGGCAACGGATAAATAAAATCACATGAAATACTTATCTTGATTGCTAAAACTTGCTTGATGACAACCACTACTGCTGAGCAGACCTCTCTAAAAAATACTTTAGGATTAAAAGATGCTACGCTGATCGTTGCAGGGTCAATGATCGGCTCAGGGATCTTTATTGTAAGTGCCGACATGACACGGATGGTTGGCACCGGGAGCTGGCTGATACTATTATGGGTGATCACTGGTATCATGACCGTATTTGCAGCGGTTAGCTATGGCGAATTATCGTCGATGTTTCCCAGGGCGGGCGGACAATATGTGTTCCTTCGTGAAGCCTATAATCCGCTAACGGGCTTTTTATACGGCTGGAGTTTCTTCACGGTGATACAAACCGGTACTATTGCGGCGGTGGGTGTTGCCTTTAGTAAGTTTGCCGGCTATTTTGTGCCTGCTCTTAATATGACGCCGGAAAATGTGATTTTTAAACTCGGCGACTGGCTCACCTTATATCCCGCGCAACTGGTATCTATCGCACTGATCATATTCCTCACCTGGGTCAATACAAGAGGTATTAAAGACGGGAAACTGATCCAAAGAGTGTTTACGCTGGCCAAATTGTTGTCATTATTCGGGCTCATTATTTTCGGTTTATTGCTTGCAGCCAAAGCATCTGTTTGGGATGCCAACTGGGCTACAGGTTTGGAGATGAAATTTACCCGCCCCGTGCTGGATGAGGCAGGTAGCCAGGTTGGCTGGTCTTTGTTTGAAACACCCGCTACTTTATTGGTGGCAATAGGCTTGATCTCCTCGGCGATGGTGGGTTCGGTATTTAGTAGTGTGGCCTGGGAAAACGTGACATTTATTGCCGGCGAGATTCGAAATCCCAAACGCAATGTGGGACTAAGCCTTTTTTTAGGAACGTTGATCGTAACCGTGGTATATGTACTTACTAATTTGATGTATGTAGCTGTACTGCCGCTTACACCACCCATTACCGAAGGTGCCGTGCCTTATGCACTTGAGTCCATTGAGCCAACGATCGCTTTCCCACGGCAGGACCGGGTGGCTACGGCGGCTTCATATTATATTTTCGGTGATGCGGGTACTATCGTTATCGCAGTGATGATCATGATCTCAACATTTGGTTGTAACAATGGCCTGATCCTGACCGGTGCCCGCGTGTATTATACAATGGCTAAGGATAAATTATTCCTTGCGAAAGCAGGAACCCTCAATAAGAATAATGTACCTGGCTGGGCACTTTGGGCGCAATGTATATGGGCTTCAGTTTTATGCCTCAGCGGCAAGTATGGCTTGCTGCTCGATTACGTGGTATTCATCACACTGGTATTTTATATCCTCACGATCTGGGGTATTTTCCGCCTGCGTAAATCGCGTCCTGATGCGGAAAGACCTTATAAGGCCTGGGGCTATCCTTATATTCCTTTTATTTACATGTTACTGGCAGGCACCATGGCTTTTGGTCTGCTTTACGCGAAATGGACCACATCTGTCCTGGGTCTTGTCATTGTATTACTCGGTATCCCTGTTTATTACATGGCAGGGAAAGGCAAGGCTGGTGCATGAGCCAATTTGTAACTTCGCTTTCTAATTATGGCAACGATCACGCTGGCCCTGCATGGTGGTGCGGGTACTATATTGAGACAGGACATGACGCCTGAACTGGAGCAGTCTTATTTGAACGGCCTGGAGCAAGCCCTGCAGGCAGGCTATACCGTGCTGGAGAAAGGAGGTACGGCCATCGACGCGGTAAAACAGGCTGTGGTGCAACTGGAAGACAATATTCTTTTTAATGCAGGCCGCGGCTCTGTCTTTACAAAAACTGGTATCCAGGAAATGGATGCTGCCATAATGGAAGGCGCCGCATTAAAAGCTGGAGCGGTAGCGGGTGTGCGCAATGTGAAAAATCCTGTTGAACTCGCACTGGCCGTCATGCAACATAGTGATCATGTATTCCTGAGTGGTAAAGGCGCTAATGAATTCGCGGCGAGTTTGGATATAAAGTTGGAACCCGATGATTATTTTTTCAGCCAGTTTCGGTATGACCAATGGAAGTCGGTTCGTGAAACAGATACTTATGCGCTTGATCATAGCCGCAGCGACAGTGAAGATCGATCGCATGAGAAAAAGTTCGGTACGGTTGGCGCAGTCGCGTGTGATAAAGATGGAAGTATCGCGGCAGCGCCCAGTACCGGTGGAATGACAAATAAAAAATTCGGCCGAATTGGCGACAGCCCACTGATAGGCGCCGGGACTTATGCCAATAACAAAACCTGTGCGATCAGTTGCACCGGACATGGTGAGCCTTTTATTCGTGCAGTCGCGGCTTATGACGTGAGTTGCCTGATGGAATACAAAGGCCTTAGCCTGCACGACGCGATGAAGGTGGTGGTACATGAAAAGCTGGTCCAACTGGAAGGGGAGGGTGGCATGGTCGGTGTGGATGCTGCAGGCAATGCTGCCATGCTCTTCAATAGCGAAGGCATGTACCGCGCCATGAAAAGCAGCAGTGGTCTAAAAGAAGTTTCGATCTATAAAATAGTTCCGGAAGAATAGCAGCTGGTACTTTACCGCGTTGCGCCAGTAATTCCAATCGTGTTTCCCCGGCCTTTCGATGTATTCATGCGGGATCTTCAGTCGAAGCATTTTTGCATGCAGGGCCTGATTACTGTTATAAAAAAAATCTTCAGTGCCGCAATCAATAATGATCGCCAGTGAATCCTTCGGGTATTGTTCTATTACATTGATCACTGACAAGCCTTCCCAGTTTGCGGCGTGCGTAATGGTATCGCCAACTCTTTTTATAAGGTCATATTTATTGCGGGTGGCATAAAGGTCCATGCCACCACTCATACTTCCGCAGGCACCAAAAGTATCTGCGTGTCGAAAGCCAAGAAACATGCCACCATGTCCACCCATGCTCAGTCCCGTAACCGCCCTGCCGCTCCTGTCGGCAATGGTGGGATAATTTTTATCGATAAAAGCAGGGACTTCTTTTGCGATATAAGTTTCGTAACGGCTCTTCGGATCTACCGGGCTATCGAGATACCAGCTACTATAGCCGCCGTCGGGGCAAACGATCATCAGGTTAAAATCATCCGCATACTGGCTGAGTAAAGGCGCGCGATTGATCCAGTTGCTATAGTCCCCACTATAACCATGGAGCAGGTAAACAACGGGCCATTTCACAATACCTGATCGGGTGCCGGGCCGGATGACGACGCATTTAAAACTCTTTTGCATCGCCTCGCTATAGATAACAATCGTATCTACCCGCGCAGCAAAAACTGAAATGACAAGAAAGCAACCAGCAATTAACGTGATGATTTTTTTCATGGGTAATTTATAATTAAACAAGACTATTCTTCTGTATCTCCTGCCTCGAGCAGGTTGAGATCGACTGAATCCATACCGGCGATTCCTTCGATCGAACCCCGGACGTGCGCGGCATTAAGTAAAACCTTTTCGAGTTGTTTTTCCCTGGCTTTCCATAATTTTTCCATGGCATCACGTTCTTTTTGGATAGACAGTTTCATGGTCATAAATCCTTCGCGGATCGCCTTCCACTGGCTGGCAAATTCATTGCTTGTGAGGTAGTCGTAGAGCATATGCATTTTGTCGCCTTTATTTTCCTGGCTTTTTGACGCCTGCGCGATCCTGATGATGCTGTCGCGAAGCATGTAGGCCACGGCTTTAATCTCACTGAAACTACAGATCCATACGCCCTCCTTTTCACCAAATTTGTCCATACCCCGGGGCATGGTCTTTGTGACAAGGATGGCAATATCGGCGCCGAGGTTGCGCATATCGGCCTTTAATTTTTCGATCCAGTCGCCACCAAAATGTTCGGTGCGTTTGCTTTCATAAATGATTTTTCCGCATTCCTGCCCAAGCATGTTCCGTACGGTTTGAATACAATCGGCGCCGCGAACTCCCTTGCCTACTTCTACGATAATGTCGAAGGGGAATGCCGCGTTGAGCATTTCTGCCAGGGCGAGTTCCTGTACTTCACCCTGCAATTGCATAGAACCCTGTTCCGCTTTGCGGCGCATTTCTTCGGCCAGTTTTTTTTGATCTTCGAGTTGCTTCTCGAGTTCTTTTAATTTCAGCTGGAATTCGGTTTCCTTTGTCGCGGTTTTTTGTTCTTCCAGTCTGCGCACGTCTTCGGTGATCTTTTCCCGTTCTTTTTGCAGGTGCTTTTGTACCGTGATCTCAAGTTCTTCTTCTTTTGTTTTTAATTCCTGTTCCTTTTTAAGAAACTCGAGTTCTTTTTGGCGGGCCTGTTTCAATTTTTCCTCGTTCTCTTTATTATTCTGCTCCAGGAGGCGGAGCTGGTTTTCAAAATCGGCCGTGATGTTCCTGCGCAGGTTATTTTCAATCTGCTGGCTGATCTCTTTCTCTCTTTTTTCCTGGATGGCTTTCCATTCCGTTTCCCTGCGCTGCATTTCCTCATCCTTTTTCCTGAGGTGTTCGGTCATCTTTTGCCGCAATTCCTGCTTTTCCTTTTCGATGGCTTCTTTCAGTTCATCATTCAGCGCCTCTTCCAGCGGGAACTCAAATTGACAATTAGGGCATTTTATATCGGGCATGTCCGGTTTTTTTACAAAATAATGATGTTTTGGAGAAAATGGTGGTTTTCACCAGGATTACAGGTGAGAAAGAATAGCGATGGCAATCCTTCAAAGGATTGTTAATTGATGTAAGTTATCTATACGTTGTGGGAGCAAGTTGGATTAGCGAAAGTAGCATGTGAAAAGAAATCAAAAAGTGCCCCGGAACGGAGTTGAACCGTTACGGCCATTGCTGCGAACCCCGATTTAAATCGGGGCGTGTCTACCAATTGCCATCAATCAGCCATTCAAGATATTTTCTGCTCTTTTGCTTTTTAAGCCGTAATTCCTCTTTTCTTGCCTCTATTTCAGTAGTAAATGATTTAGTGGCCTTGACATTGTATGGCCTGCAGTTCTTTGTAGCATTTACCATCCCGGAATTATGTCTAGATAATCGGGCCTCCACATCTGCACAATAGCCAATGTAGTGTCGATCACATTTTGGAGAATATAATATGTAGACGAAATACATAAAACGACAAAAGCGACATAAGTCACTTTGCGAGTGCCCCGGAACGGAGTTGAACTGTTAC
>JAEYOL010000237.1 GCA_023411775.1 Bacteroidota bacterium
GGGAAGAGGGTGGAAAAACAAAGATCCGTCTGAAAAGGCTGGGCCAGATGCCAATGCCTATCGATCTGCAGCTGACTTTTAAAGACGGTAGCACAGAAATGCATTATATTCCGCTTGACCTGATGTATGGAGCGAAGCCTGCTGAAGAGGCGGGTTTCAGGAAAGTTTATCCCGCATGGAAATGGACCAATGAGACTTATGTGATTGAAAGCAACAGGAGACTCGGTGACATTTCAATCGCCGAGATCGATCCGTCTCAAAGAATGGCGGATACGGAAAGGCAAAATAACAGGATAAAATTGTAGGCTTCTTTAACAACATAAAGAAAAAACCATCCGGAATTCGGATGGTTTTTTTGATTAAGGCCCTTGAAAATCAATATGGATAAATGGTAGGTTTATGGTCAATGGATCATCATGATCAATAACCATCCCAAAGCTACATTGATTCCCACCTATAAACCATACCCTTTTAGTGGTATTTTTTAAAAATTAACGCCCAAAATACCGGTTTACGGCTTCGATACGATTGGTCACATGCAGCTTTTCGTATATATGGTATACGTGTTTACGTACAGTTTCAGGGCTGATAAACAGCGCAGCCGCAATTTCTTTGTACATCAGGCCCTTAGACAGCTGTTCCAGGATTTCTTTTTCACGGTTTGACAGTGACTCGAGGTTTTCGGTACCATCTGTGGAGGCGGGTTTGTTTTGAAAAGCTGCTACCACTTTCCTGGCGATCTGGCTGCTCATGGGAGCGCCGCCCTGGTATAATTCACGGATCGCTTCCAGCATTTGAGGAGGTGCGGTCTTTTTAAGAATATACCCGCTGGCGCCTGCTGTGAGAGCCTGGAATATTTTTTCATTCTCCTCGTACACCGTACACATCATGAAATTAGTAGAAGGGACCTGGTGTTTTAACGCTTTCACGCAATCGATACCCGTTTCATCCGAACCGAGGTTGATATCCATCAGCACCACATCAGGAGCCAGTTGGGGGATCTGGGTGATCGCTTCCTGTGCTGTACCAATCGTGCCTACACATTCAAAACCTTCCGACATATCGATGATCTCCTCCAGGGCGTTGCGAAGGTCCCGGTTGTCATCGACTACACAAACCGATATTTTCTTCATAAAACAAAATTGAGTCTTAGGTGAGGATTAACCAATACCACAAAGTGGTAGTTTTAGCTCTTAGCGGGGTACGTACACAATAAATTTATCCTGGAAAAACGCTTCCTCAAAAATTTCCTTGATCTCCATCAAGCGGGGACGGGTTCCACTCTCCTGTATTTCCAGTGCCAGGTCGCCGCCCTTCAGGCAAATCAGGCCGGGGTGTTGTGAAAAGTCGTCCCTGCTTTCCGCAACTGGTTTTTTAAGCAGGGGCTTGCTCCATTTCCACAGGTCTTTCAACGGTGCCACAGCCCGGGAAACCACAAAGTCAAATTTCCTGTTTTTTAAATCCTCCACGCGGCCATGTTGCGTAGTGATATTGGTAAGACCGGTTTTTTCTGCAACGGCGTTTACCACTTTTAATTTTTTGCCAATACTGTCAACGAGGTGAAAATTCACTTCCGGGAAAAAAATAGCAAGGGGAATACCTGGAAAACCTCCACCTGTGCCGAGGTCAAGAATTTCGGCGCCATCCCTGAATTCAAATATTGCGGCGATGGAAAGAGAATGCAACACGTGTCGTTCGCAAAGGCTGTCGATATCCTTACGTGATATCACATTAATTTTTTCGTTCCACTCGCGGTACAGATCCTTTAAAGCATCAAATTGCTTGATTTGAGTATCCGTGAACTCCGAAAAGTATTTTAAAATGATGTCCATCTTTTCCTGCTTTTAGTCCCAGCTCCGGGCTGGTTTTTTCCATAGTGCCGATGCAAAGATGATGTAATAAAGGAACATCCAGATATCCAGGAAAATAAACCATGGCCAGAGGTCGGCTTCATCCATTTTCTTCATCGCGCGATAAAAAATAATGGCCTGAGTAATGAGCCGTGCGCCAAATAATGCAAGTGCCCAACGCCAGTCATAAAACAGGATGGTGGTAACGAACAGTGGATAAAAAATAAATTGTGTGATAAAGTAAAGCCCGAGCAGGAATTTATGTTTTGCCTTATAGTATTTGGCTGTGGTATAATGTCTTGATTTTTGCTTGAGCCATGCGCTCCAGGTGGTTTTGGGAATGGATCGTGTAATGGCATCCTGCTCGATTACAACAGCTGTATTCCTGGAAGTGGCGACTTTATTGATAAAAAGGTCGTCATCACCACTCGGAATATGGTTAATCGAAGAAAATCCCTTGTTGCGGATAAACAGGTCTTTCTTATATGACAGGTTCCTGCCCACACCCATATAGGGCAATCCCGCCAGGGCATATGACAGGTATTGCAAAGCGGTATGAAATGTTTCAAAACGGATGAGCTTGTTTAATATGCCAGGTTTTTTGTGGTAGGCTCCGTATCCCAATACGATCTCGATATTGTCGCGATAGCCATCCTGCATGCGGGTGATCCAGTGTTCACTGGCAGGCACACAATCGGCATCGGTGAGCAAAAGAATTTCGTGCTTCGCTTCCCTGATCCCAATCGACAAAGGATATTTTTTCCCCCTGATCAGTTTGGCCTCATGCGTAAGCTCTACCACATTCAAAGTCTTGAAAGTTCTTTTTAATTCCTGCAGTATGTATTTTGAATCGTCAACTGAATTATCATTGACTGCAACTACTTCGAAGCTACTGGGATATTGTTGCACCAGTAGTCCCGGCAGATTGCGTGCGAGGTTTTCATCTTCATCGCGACTGCAAACGATCACCGAAACGGGGTGCTGCTGCGACTGATCTTTTGGTTTGGTTTTGAAAAAAGCAATGCGACTAAAAAACCAGGCATAATAGAATACCTGGATGGCGGTGGTGGCGGCAAAAGAATAGAAAATAATTTCTCCCCAGTTAATGGTTGGCATGACGGCGAAAATAGCAAGTTTTGTGATTTGTAAGGGTTTCCATCTACTAATTCCTAATCCCCAAATCTAATTCCTAACCCGATAACCATCGGATCCAAACGCTCACTCCCATCCATCCCAAACCTGTACCTTCGCACACCTATGCCGGCTTTAGGTTTTCAGTTACAAAAAACAGATATTGTTTCAAAGGCCCGAACGGGAAAGATCATCACCGACCATGGTGAGATCGAGACCCCGATCTTTATGCCCGTTGGTACCGTGGGTAGTGTAAAAGCAGTGACCCAGCAGCAATTACTCCAGGATGTAAAAGCACAGATCATTTTGGGCAATACTTATCACCTGTATCTCAGGCCCGGACTGGAAGTGCTTGAAAAAGCCGGTGGCCTCCACCGTTTTAATGGCTGGCCAAAGCCTATCCTTACTGACAGCGGGGGATACCAGGTTTTTTCCCTTGCGGGCACCAGGATCATCAAGGAAGAAGGGGTCACATTTCAGTCTCATATCGATGGCTCCCGTCACCTGTTCAGCCCGGAGTATGTAATGGATATCCAGCGCATCATTGGCGGCGATATTGTGATGGCCTTTGATGAATGTCCGCCAGGTGGAAGCGATTTCGAGTATGCCAGGGTGTCGATGGATCTTACACACCGATGGCTCGACCGGTGCTGGGAACGCTTTCACGCTACACCCGATAAATATGGCTACACACAAAATCTTTTCCCGATCGTGCAGGGTGGCACTTTCAAGGATCTGCGAAGACAATCATGCGAATACATCGCTTCAAAAAACGCGACCGGTAATGCTATCGGAGGCCTGAGTGTGGGGGAACCCGAGCCTGTGATGTATGAGATCTGTGACTGGTGTTGCGATCACCTGCCCAAAGACCGGCCCCGTTACCTGATGGGTGTGGGTACGCC
>JAEYOL010000314.1 GCA_023411775.1 Bacteroidota bacterium
AAGGGAACGATCCGCCTGAATACGACAGATATCTTCTGGACCAATCGTCCCCGCGCGACGATCACTTATCCCGGAGTCTATGTTGAAAAATGGCACGCATATCGTGAAAGCCGGGTGACCACCCTGAGTTTCACCTATCGTTTTGGTAATAATAAAGTACAGGCCGCCAGGAGAAGAACAACGGGTTCTGAAGAAGAAAGACAAAGGGCAGGTAATTAGAATCAGGTTGTGAAAGTCAATTTTAATGATCAATGAGACGACGTCGATAATCGTCAAACAATATTCATGTTTCTTAGTTTTCTCTCATGTTAATGTTCCGGGCTGGTATTCTTACCGGCCCTTTTTAGTTGGCTTAATTGATGATTATCTGATCAGGCAAGGATTTAGAAATTCTCCACAATCTTGACACAGCGGACAGGAACCTTTCCACACGGCTGTTTTTATCTCAGGAATTAAAATAACTTTCATTAGTGCTTCGCTTTTTTTACCAAAAAAACTGACCCAATATGACAACGATTCATCTCCGCTCAAACACCAGGTTCAGAGAGCAACAGGATCTAAACCAAAGCCAGCTTGTCATCAGCAAGTTCATTGAGGCTTGTATATCTCAGGATGCGTCCATCTTCGAACCCTATATGCAGGAAGATGACGTATTTGAAGACAAGGAAAAGTATCTTTTCCTGGCGCAGCTAAAGGATTTGTTCGCAGAGATCAAATCCGAAATACGCATCCCCTACTATATGACTGTGCGGGATTCTGAATGCTGTGGCTGCCAGGAGAGTAAGGGCAAACTGGTCAAGCATTTTGAAATGAAGAACAGGTTGTCTCACAAAGTCCTGGACGGATTTGCATTTCTTATTGATACTGAAAATGGGATATTAAAGGATATTTTCCGCTGCTACGACTATGCCGGATGCTTAAAAGTTAGTTTGGGAGGTGATGGTCTTCCAAACATACAGGTAAGCAGGGACCTTTGGAGAAAATCGCAAAAAGAATCTAAAGAGTAATGTACCTGGCTATTTTATTTGACTGTTGGTGAAAGTTTGTCCCGGGGTTAAACTTTATTGTGTGTATTGAACCCCCTGCCTTAATTTTAAGTGATGAACGAAAACAATAAAAAAGATGGCTCCAGTCAGTCCCGGGTCATCCAAATGCATCAAAATCAAAAAGGAAATACAACTGCTTCTGAACCCGAGATCAAGTATTCTGCTTTACTGCTGGGGTTAGTCAAACCATTTACCGAAGACTTTGGTGACAAAGAAGAACTGGAAGTTATGCTGGACCTGGGCATTGTAGCCTGGAACCTGGCCAACCTGGAAAATTTCTCACCAGAGTTATATAAAATGTTACTGGATCAAACCAGGGATCATCTTGGGAAACAGGCAGATGGTTTTTCTAAACTCGAAAAATTGATCGGGCAAAAGCAAACGACCCTTCCCGAATATGACTGGTTCCTGAGTGAGTTTTCGATCAATGAAGATGCAGACGGTATGTTACATGTGACTGTTGTGGCCAAACCTGCAAAAGCATACCTTGAAGACCTGGGAATAAATGCCGGCGATGAGTTCGAAGAGGATTTTGAAGAGGAAACATATATTGACCGTACTGCTTTTATGGTCAAACCTAAAACTGCATTTTTAAACTGGGTAAGTCAAATTACAGATGGCTCCACCGATACCGGTGAATTCACGAAAGGCAGGATCTACCTGGCTCCAATGATGTTTGAATCCAATGAACTTGGAAAATGGCTGAAGAAAAATTTTGACACGATATTTTCTATCGAGCTGAATGGCTGGTCCGAAGCAACTGATGAATGGCCGCAAAAAAGGACGTATAAAATGTTCAATGACTGGTTTTCGGTAGAACAATACTCCGATGTGATCGACCTGGAAGATTATGATGAATAGCCATTTGATACAATACAGACAAGGATAGTGGCCAATAATTTTGACATATTTAAAAAGGAATATTTAGAAGCAAATACCTGGGAACAACGAAAGGACGGTGTTCCACTCTACCTGCTCGACAGGCTGACCAACGAGGAACTAAAAGCCGCAGAAGCTGAACTTATAAAAGCTGCAAGCCTTCATGACGATTGGCCAATAGTTGGACTTGGGCACATCAAATCAAAAGAGGCAGTTCCAACCTTACTTAAATTAATGTCCAAAAGCAAAGGAGCGATGAAAGTAAAAATCGCCCATTCTATCTTTCAAATATCCCAGGATGAAAAAATGAAGGAAATCGTTCTCGAGACGGTGCCACAAATCAGCGGTGAACATGAACTGATTGAAGTTTTATATTATTTGCCTCTTTTTAAAGATGATAGGATTACAGATTTACTTTCCAGCTATACAAATCATCCAAAGTACCTGGTTGCCTATAACGCTACCCGATACCTGGGACTACCAACAGATAACGTGGTTGAAAGATTTAGAAAAAAGGAGAAACCTAAAAGTTTTTGGGACAAACTACTCGGGAAATAATTCCACCTGGGAATGCGCATTATGCCCTGTTATTTATGCAGCCTTTCCAACAATTTTAAATGTGGCTGCATATTCTTTAAAGTGTTTTCCTGTAAAAATTTCCGGAGGTGTTTGAAAAAGTGGCTATAGTCATAGTAACCATACAACGAGTAGTGAAAGCTTTCCGGTGAATTGGCGAGGTGTGCAGTTGCCTTGCGTATGCGCATAACCTGCAGCGCCTGCTTGCTGCTGATACCGGTACAGGTTTCAAAATATCGCTGAAGCGTGCGTGATGATATCTTATTTTTCTTCGCCAGCGTCTCCACCGACACATTAAACTCATTATTTTGAAAACATTCTTCCAGGATACCGCTGACAATGTTCACAGGGTGCATGGAACCGCTATATGCCGATAACAACGTAAGAAAATAACGGGAAAGGATCGACACTCGCTTTTCAAAAGTTCCAGCTTCTTTTACCTTGTCGATAATACCCTGGTCGAGAAGATAGCTCAGTGGAAATATATATCCCCTGTATTCTGAAAAATCCACCTTGGTTTCAAATATAACCGGCGATACCCGGAACTTGATCCCGAATAAATGGTTGCCAGCCTGGTGAAAACACTCGATCGCGTTATAGCGCGGCAGGAAACCATCTTTTTTCATAGGAAATTTCTGGTCGCCCACCTGCATCACGAATGGCGTACCCAGGTTGATAATATAGGTATAGCCAATATTTGGAAACTGCGCATCCGAAAAACCTTCTGGATATTGCTTCCATAATTCGTTAAAACGTGTCTCCCAGAAAAAGTCTATGAAATGGCGTAAGGCCGGTACCGGGGGTATACGGTGGTAGTTGTGTTCAAAATGGTCGATATGAAAAAACTCGAGATGCTGCAAGGTTCGCTAAAATGCTAATTTGAGGATTTGGTAATTGGAAAAAAGTTAATGATTTATTAACGGATAATCCAATTAACCCCTATTTTAGCGCCGCCGTAAAACAAAAAAGGCCCTTCCGTAGAAACGGACTGACCTCTAACGATTGCTTGCCATATGAAAAATTTCGAATCAGATCGGGGTAAACCGCCCTGCGGCGGATTGTTTTTACAGGTTCTGGTTCTTAATTTTGACCTCTGACGACTATTGCTTTTCTAACGATTGCCTGCTGTATGAACCTTGTAATAACAATACAAATCTAAGCCGCGTTTTTCACGAGCTCAAAACAAGTTCATGTCGTTTTGAGTATGCCAAAACGCCGCCGGGATCACCGAAAGCCTTGCTGGTGGCCGATTCCATGAAAATTTCTGCCCGATGTCCAACCGTTCTTACGACACTTTATTTCAATTGATAAAATCGCTTGAAAAGGCAGAAAAGCGGCATTTTAAGCTCTATATCAAAAGAAGTTCTGCCAATGAGGACCTGAAAATAGTGAGGTTATTCGATGCGTTAGACAAGCTCGACACGTATGAGGAAAAAGCCTTATTAAAGAAACTCCCCGGCACGGAAAAAAGACAGCTCTACAATCTAAAAACCCATCTTTACCGCGAAATATTGGCCAGTCTACGACTACTAAAAAGCGCCGACAGCCTTGACCTTCAGCTGAATGAGCAATTCGACTATGCGCATATCCTGTACAAAAAAGGGCTGTTTGTACAAAGCCTGAAGATCCTCGAACGCGTGAAGGAGCTGGCCAAAACCCACCAAAAATTCTATTTCCTTGCCCAGGTGATCGCCCTGGAAAAAAGGATCGAAAACCTGCATATTACGCATAGCGTGGAAAACCGCGCCAACCGACTGGCGGTAGAAGCAAATGAGATCAGCCGCCATATCGACGTCGTGGCAAGACTCAGCAATCTTTCCCTGCAGCTTTTCAGCTGGTTTACCCTTCATGGTCATGCCCGTAATGAAAACGATGAGGCCGGCGTGAAGAAATTCATGCAGGAGAACATGCCGCAGAATATTGATAAGCTGGAAGGGTTTTATGAAAAGCTTTATTTATACCAGAGCTTTTGCTGGTATGCTTTCATTCGCCAGGATTTTCTACAATACTATCGCTACGCAAAAAAATGGGTAGACCTGTTCAGGTCGCAGCCGCTGATGATACGTGTTGAAACCAGCCACTATATCAAGGGGATGCACTACCTGCTCAATGCGCATTTCGATTTACGCAACTACAAACAATTTGCAAAAACACTCAAAGAGTTTGAGGCATTCGCACAAACCAATCGCGTAAAAGATCATGATAACTTCAGGATCCAGGCATTTGTCTACATAAGCACGGCGGGCATCAACCAGCATTTTATGATGGGAACGTTCCGGGAAGGTTTGAAAGCCGTTCCGGAAATTGAAGAAAAGCTAAAGGAATACGCCTTATTTCTCGACCCGCATCGTATCATGATCTTTAACTATAAAATAGCAACGCTTTATTTTGGCAGTGGCGACTACAGTACCTGTATCGACTACCTGCAAAAGATCATCAACGAAAAAGGCGAGTTGCGCACCGATCTGCAATGTTATGCACGGCTCCAGCATCTGCTGGCGCATTATGAACTGGGCAACTATGATATCATGGAATCACTGACAAAATCGGTGTACCGTTTTATGGCTAAGATGCAGAATCTGACCGTTGTGGAAGAAGCCATGTTCGGTTTCCTGCGCCATTCCTTTCATCATATTCCGGCAAAAAAATTAAAGCCCGAACTGGAAGTGTTTTTGCAGAAAATCAAACACCTTGAAAAAAATCGTTTCGAAACACGTGCCTTCGCTTACCTGGATATAATATCATGGGTGGAAAGCAAAGTATACGGCAAACCCATGAGCGAGATCATCCATGCCAAATACCTGGAAAGCAAGCGACGCTGATCTGTATTGCATATAACTCAGCTTCGCCGTGTTTTCATCATTACAAACCGGTGTTTTCATCTTTTCTATATGAATTATTAATCTTATCATCGCCGCGCTGTAAATATTTTTAAACAAGCCCCCAGCTCCCATCAATGGTTCGTAAATTGCGTCCAGCATCCTTTATTTATCAGCTGAGGTTTGCAGTAAGAAAATATGGAATATTTAAATGGATTGAACGAGAGGCAGAAAGAAGCCGTGCTGCATAAAGACGGGCCGATCATGATCATTGCCGGCGCAGGGAGCGGCAAGACCAAAGTACTCACTACCCGGATTGCCCACCTGATGGCGCATCACCATATTGACGCTTTCAATATCCTGGCGCTGACTTTTACCAATAAGGCAGCCAAAGAAATGAAGGAGCGGGTGGAGAAAATATTGGGCAACAACGAGGCCCGTAACCTCTATATCGGGACATTTCACAGTGTATTTGCTCGAATCCTTAGAAGTGAGGCCCACCGGCTCGGTTACCCCAACAGTTTTACCATCTACGATACGGAAGATGCAAAAAGTGTGGTGAAGACGGTGATCAACGAACTCAATCTTGATGACAAACACTACAAACCCGCTTCCATCTACAACAGGATCTCAGCTGCAAAGAATGCGCTGGTGGGTCCTGCCGAATACGCTACGGACTATTACCTGCAGCAGGAAGATATGCGGGCCAACCGGCCTGCTATCGCGCAGATATATGAAGCTTATGTAAAGCGCTGTTTTAAAAATGGCGCGATGGATTTCGATGATCTGCTTTTGAAATTTTATGAACTGCTGAAAAGTTTCCCGGATGCCCTCAGCAAATACCAGCGCAAATTCAAATATATCCTGATCGATGAGTACCAGGATACCAACCCCGCCCAGTATGAAGTGGTAAAACTATTGGGTGCCATGCATGAGAATGTATGTGTAGTAGGCGATGACGCGCAGAGCATTTACAGTTTCAGAGGCGCCACTATCCAGAATATACTGCAGTTCCAAAAAGACTATGATGAAGTGAAAATGGTGAAACTGGAACAAAACTACCGGAGTACCCAGAGCATATTGCATGTAGCCAACGAAGTGATCCGGAATAATAAAAACCAGATCGAGAAAATATTATTCACGGAAAACAAGGAAGGTGAAAAGATCAGGCTTGTCAGAACCGCAACCGATAATGAAGAAGGTAAATTCGTAGCTGACACCATCCAGGAGCAGAAATTACGGAACCATTACAGCAATAAAGATTTTGCGATTCTTTACCGCACCAATGCGCAAAGCAGGGCTTTTGAAGAAAGCCTGCGCAGGATGGGCATTGCCTACACTATTTACGGTGGTATGAGCTTCTATCAGCGGAAGGAGATCAAAGACATGGTGGCTTATCTCCGGTTGCTGGTGAATACGCGGGATGAAGAGGCATTGAAGCGAATTATCAATTACCCGGCAAGGGGCATCGGTAAAACCACTATCGACAAAGTGATTTTGCTGGCTAACGAAAGCAATGTTTCCATGTGGGAAATATTGGAAAATGCCGCGAAGTTTGGTTTTAGGGCGGGCACCCTGCAGGCCATCGAGGAATTTGTGACGATGATCAAAAGTTTTACAAGTATGCTGAAAACAAAAAACGCATATGAAGTAGCTTTTCATGTGGGCAAACAAACTAATATCGTAAAGGAACTTTTCAACGATAAAAGCGCCGAAGGCGTACAGCGATACGAACATATCCAGGAACTATTGAACAGTATCAAGGAATGGGTTGATGATACAGAAAACCGGTCACGCATCGATGAAGACGGGATACTACTGGAAGA
>JAEYOL010000322.1 GCA_023411775.1 Bacteroidota bacterium
ATAATGTTCAGCCCCGTTTTAGATCCTTCTTCTGATGCAAAACCGTTCACCCTTAAACCTACACCAATGATTCGACTGTTTACCCTGCCACTATCCGTCTGCCTGGTTTTGCAAATACCCGTTTCCGCCTTTGCCCAGCCTGCCAATGATGAATGCAGCGGCGCTATCGCCTTTGCCACAACAGCCTTTGGCGCGAGCTGTTCTTCATCCGTTAGTGCCAATACAAGTGGTGCCACGCAATCTGCTCCAGCCATCACCTGCACCGGCAACCAGAATGATGATGATATCTGGTACACATTTACCGCTAGCACGCGATCGGTCGTGCTTCGGTTTTCAAATACCGTCAACAATGGAACCGGCGGCAACGCCACCATTGGGTTTGCCCTATACGAAGGCAGCTGCTCAGGTTCCGCCTCGGAACTGATCTGCAACAACCTCGGATCGGCAGGTGCGGGCTTCCAGATCATCAGCGGTCTGACACCAGGGCTCACCTATTATTTACGTTTCTGGTCAACGCTTACGGGTATCAACTCGGCTTCATTTGATTTTTGTGTTCAGGAAACGGTCGCGCCATCCAATGACGAATGTGCCGATGCGATAGACATCGCCACCCAGCCGGTAGGCAGCCTCTGCAACAGCGGAGCACAGGCATCTACTGTTGGCGCCGGTTCTTCCACGCCGGTTCTTGACTGTCCCAATGATTATGCGGACGATGATATCTGGTACAGTTTTGTTGCTACTGCCAGCGCTATACGTATCCGATTTAGTAATGCCCGGCTGGCGACTTCCATTTCGGGCATTGGCAATCTTGGGTATGCGATCTATGATGCGCCCTGTGGAGGAGCTGATCCGATCAGCTGTGGCGAAAATATTGGTGGCGGCAGCGGGGACGAACTGGTTGGAGGATTGGTACCAAGTAACCGTTATTACCTGCGTTTCTTTTCTTATGCGCTCAACCGCTATATCAATTTTGATTTTTGCCTGGTCGATGTTGATCTGCCGCTGAATGATGAATGCATCAATGCCCATGAGCTGACGGTGAGCAATAGTTTTTGTACAAATCCTTTGCTGACCAGTCTAAGCAATGCAACCACTTCACCGGGATTTGGTGCGCCGGATTGTGTGGGTCTTTCGGGTAGTGAAGATGTTTGGTATAAAGTGGCGGTGCCTGCCTCCGGTAACCTGGTGATTCAAACCTCCGTGGCGGATGAGGATATCATCGACCTGGTGATGGAAGCATGGGCGGGAGATTGTGGCAGCCTGTCGCTGATCGCCTGTGATGATGATGGTAATCCTGGTATCAGTTCATTTCATCCCCGGATCGAACTAACGGGCAGAACACCGCAGGAAACGATCTTTATCCGTGTGCTCGGAAAAGGCGGCATCAATTTCGGGCCGTTCACGATCTGCGCATGGGATGCTTCGGTGATAGCGAATGTAGCGGAAGGTGGTGATTGTATAGGTGGTCAAACGATCAATATCAGCGCGGCCAATGGCAACCATTATATGTGGGTACCCGTGCTGGATGGTGCCGGTGATATAATCGCCGAGATCAATGCCAATGGCCATGAGCTGGGAACGGTGAATACTTCTTTGTTTGTTTCAACGACCGGAATGCTGCGTACTGCAACCGGCGCCAACTATCTCGATCGAAATATCGCCATTGAAACGGCAGCGCAGGCGGCGGCCAGGCTGAGACTTTATTTCAAAAGCGAAGAATTTGAAGCCCTTCGTCTCACTCACCCCTCGCTTACAACCCAACAGTTACGTATACATAAGGACGAAGATCGCTGTCGCGCTGGTTTACCGGCCAGCCCGCAATTGATCGAGCCGGAGCAGGCAGGAAATTATGGTGACGATTATTTTATTGAACTAGAAACACCCGGCTTCTCCAGTTTTTATATCACCGACCTGGCGGATCCCCTGCCGGTAGAGCTGATCGCCTTTGATGCATCATGTGAAAACGAAGCTGTAAAACTTCGCTGGTCAACCGCGATGGAAATAAACAACAAATATTTTGAGCTTGAAAAAAGCAGCGATGGGATCGATTACCAAAAAATCGCAGAGATCCCCGGTGCGGGAAATGCTTCGGTGACCACGAATTACGAGTATGCTGATCAATCCATTAACGGCATCCAGGTATTCTACCGATTAAAACAAGTCGACATCGATGGTAAGTTTGAATACAGTAACGTGGTTCGTGCGAACTGTACAAACGACGCGGGTCTGCGGGTCTTCCCCAACCCATTTACCAACAAGCTGGAAATTGAACTGAATAGCCGGTTTGAAAAAGGTCAATTGATGATCCTGGATGCCCTGGGCAGGCAGCGGATCTTGCAATCCTTCAGCGCTTCACCGGCTAGGATCAGTATCCAGGCTGCTGCGCTTGAGCCGGGCCTATATTTCTTAAAAATTATGGATACAAAAACGGGGAAGTCTTTGCATAAGAAATTGGTTAAGAGAGCGGATTGAGAATTTATAGTAAGATGCCAGACTGAAATACTCAAAGTTGCAGTGTTCGTCAAACCTGGAAGGAAAAACAGCCTTCCGGGTTTGGCATTATAAGTCTATGCCGAAGTTTTCACTTTAAAGATGTAGTGATTGATCAATAATATAAAAATGATTTATTATTTTAAAGTGCTTGCCGTGGCTGTCATACATCTGTTGCGTCAGCAAAAAAATGGTTGCCAAAAACAAAACTGCTCTACGAGCCTTCTGGACATTAATCATTTTATTTAGCTCGTATTATTTGTATCGGGCCATCATCTACAGATTTTTTGATCAGGGCATAGGCCCGACATTCTGGGATAAACAATTCTGGTTTGTGTCGCACCTGGCGCTGGCGGTCATACCGCTCGTGACCGGCCCTTTCCAATTCTGGGGCTGGTTCCGTAGAAATCATTTAAAGTGGCACAGGTTACTTGGCAAGGCCTATATCATCGGTTGCCTGCTGGGTGGTGTTTCTGCGCTTTATCTTGGCATTACCCAACCCTATCCCGGATCGGTAGTTCCCACACTGCTACTGGCTATCTTATGGCTATTCGTCACATCAGCCGCCTGGATCACTATAAAAAACAAGAACATCAAGGCGCATCGCCTATTTATGATCCGCAGCTATACCTTAACCTTAGCCTTTGTCTTTCTTCGAATCCTATCTGACCTGGTTTATAAGCATGGTTTTTTATCCTTTATAAAAAACCAGGATACCCGGGATGCCACTTATGAATGGATGAGCTGGGTTATTCCGTTTTTGGTTGTTGAATTTTTTATCTCGTGGTGGCCGGCGGTGAGGAGATCTAAGAATACAATAATGGGTCGATAAATAATTCTGAAGGGGCAATGGGAAGTTGGGATATAAAATAGCTTTCTGGGATGTAAGGTCTAAGATTAAATCCCAAGCATATCAAATCCAATTTTTTGTTTTGAAAAAAAGGAATTAGAGTTTACCATAATTTAAATTTATAGTTGAGCATATGACATATACAGCAAATATTTTAAAGTAGTAAACGCTAATTCATTCATTGGCTCCGCAATTAAAATCGACGATAAATAGGATAACCAAAGTAGCTTTTAAGAAACTCTTAAAAAATGAAGATAGTTAAAAAGGCATTCGATAAAATTATACAGGCAAAATCGGAAGAAGAACTCCTGAATATACCTAGATCACTTAACATCCCTGTAAAGTTTCACTATAAACCTCAAAAGTATCCACTCTTTTCTTGGGGTATACGTAAATCTGAATTGAAGCAACTGCAAACTAAAGGCATAATCAATATTGAAACAGGCGATGTAAACATTCCAAAGAACAATACGTTAGCAAAATTACTATACGCCGTACTTTGGAAACAAGGAGATGCTCAAAAAATCCGGCATATTATTTCAGGCATTAATCAATCAAAAAATACTTCTTATCAAAATGCTGTAGTCTTTTATCAATTTGGAAGATATTTGTCGCATACTACGGAGCCAATCATAGATCAACATGTCCTACGAGCATACGGTGTTTACAAAGCAGGTACAAACCAAAGAAAGATAGCAAGGCTCCGTCGCATATCTACAATTTCTAAAAGGAACGATGAAGAATTAATAAATAACTATAAAAAATGGATAACAGCGATGTCACCCAATTATCCAACATCGAAAAAAAAATATTATCGAGCCTTAGATAACGTTCTATTCGCGATAGGAAAATATATTAAGATCCCAAAAAACCAAGCTTAATTTATTGCTGGAGAGTATAAACATTGGTACTAGCAATTTGTTTGTGAGCAGCAATTTTTAAACTACGTGTGATATGCCAAAACAGACTGTTCTGGACATTGATTTTAAGAAATTTGTAATTGCTGAATTTCCTGAACTTTTTAGAAATTCTATATATGGCATTTCACATCAATCAACCGAAACTCAGGTTTGCAGCCCTTCTTATTGCCGTCCTGCTGATCATTCGCTTGATAGTGATATTTGGCACAACGCTCTATTATACACCCGGGGGATTAAAAAACATACTGGTCGATACGATTGCCATCGCTATTTATGTCACGCTGATCGTATTGGGTACCAAAGTAAAAGCAAAACTCGCGCAAATCTGAATACATGAACCTGCAATCAGAGTCGAAATACAAATAAAAGCACTGACTGCGTTGAAAATCATACCATACACTCAATAAATCCTGAATTTTATCCTGAAATTTATATTTTCGGGCATTCCACTTATTAAACGAGCCATCATGAAAAAGCCAACTAATTATCTCTTCCTGTCAGGATTCTTTTTGGTAGTATTTCTTATTGCACAATTCTCAGATATATACCAGCCTCCCGCCTGGTTTAAAGCCTTTGTACTGATCTTATGTTTTAGCTTCCTGGTGACCGGGTTATCAATTAAAATCAAAGACAAAAGTTGATAAATATCGCCGCGCAGTGTTTTAAGGGTGGACAATTGAATGTTCTCCCGGTATTAGTATGCAACTAAATACACTCAATTATTTAAGAATGAAGAAATCTATTTTTCTGCTCGTATTCAGCCTGGTAATATTTGCTCGCTGCAAGTCTAAAATCAGCCCCGAACAACTGAAAACATTTGCACCTATCGAAAATTATCCCGATGATTCATTTCTTGATAGCGTGAGCCCTAAGAAAGCGCTGATCATCGTTGCTCACGACGACGATGATTGTGCCATGTCAGGAACTATCGCCAGGCTAAGCGCCAATGGCTGGACCATAAAATCCATAAGTCTTCAAAGCCATGAGATAAATAACACTGGTAAAAATCCTTCGGAGATCATCTGCTCCGGTAACGAACTTCTGCTGGAAGACGGTTATTACCGCAAAGGGCTGGACACCATGAAAGCACCATACCTCCCCATCCCTTACGATCTGATGAAGGAACAGTTCCTCACTGAAAAGATGAGCGGGGCGATAATTCAAAAGGTAAACGAATTTAAACCTGCTGTAGTCTTTACGCTCGATAATGAAAAAGGCGGGTATGGTCACCCTGAACATATTTTTATTAGTCGTTTGGTAAAAGAACTTTTTGAAGAGAACAAGCTGGAGGCATCCAAAATTTATCAATCGGTTTATACTAACTCCATGGAAACCGAGATCGTTGATAAATGGCTTGGAGAGAAAATGAAAGACTGGGGCTATCCTGATCCGAGTAAGCTGGCCAACGAACTCTATGGCATTGACGGAATGCCTGAACCGACTGTCCAGATCCATATTACTGATGCTGCCGAAACAAAAATGAAATACCTGCGGGCCTTTGATGAAGACGTCAGAAAAAACCTGCGGAAATTTATTCCGTACTACGAAGAATTTGATGCTGTCACTTATTTCAACATCTTCGACAGAGAATTTTTCAGGGTTATAGGAAAGCCGTCGCGCTGATCTGGTCAACCAGGTATTCCGTTTCGCACTTAAATCCGCGAAATTGCGGGGATTCAGCCACGTTTCTTAAAGCTGACACCGATCGGCTTTATTTTTTTGATATTACCCTGTTCATCAAAGTTCAGGCTGTCCATGCACAACTGGCGGAGGACGATCTCTTCTTTTTGCGGGAAGATGCGATGGTATAAAATATAATGCTGGCCTTCATTTTCAAACACGCTGTGGTGGCCCGGGCCGTAAGTTGTGCTATCGGCCGAGGTTGACAGGATAGGCCGGTTGGCACCTTCTGTAAATGGACCAAGCGGATGATCACCCACGGCATACCCGACCTGGTAGGTCGCATCGATGGCCTTGCCTTCGGAGAACATCAGGTAATATTTTCCATTACGCTTTACCATATGTGGACCTTCAAAATAATACGGCGGTGTTACTTCCTTGGGCGGTTCGGCAAATGAGATCATATCCGGGTTTAGTTTCGCCGCCATACAATGCCCATTCACCCAATTGAAACCGGAACCCCAATAGAGATAAGCCTGGCCATCATCATCAATAAAACAATCGGCGTCGATATTGTGCACGTCCGGGTAATCTGTGAAGGAGATCAGCGGGCTGTTATCTGCTTTGGCATTTTTCCAGGGACCCAGCGGACCAGGACTAACGCCGGCCCATATCTCACTGCCCACGGACACATACATATAATAATTACCATCACCGGCTTTCACTACCGCGGGCGCCCATACCATGCTGCTTTTCGATGTAGGCGATGTACAGGCTTTCTTGGTTGGCCAGTTCAACTGGTGTGAGGTAAATTCTTTGAAATCGTTTGTCTCAAACACGGCCAGGTCTTCCCCACCCCAGGGATCTTTCGTGGCATAGATAAACCAGCTCTCGCCTTCTTTTACAATACTCGGATCGGCATAATAACCTTCAATGATGGGATTGGAAATAAATTCCCTTTCTTCAGTTGTATTGTCAGACTGGTTACATGCAGTAAGAAAAGCGTAAATAACAACGGCCGCGATGATTCCTTTAATGGGCATGATATTGTTTCGATTTATAAAACAATATACCAAAATCCCTGCTGGCGATTTATAAACTTTTCACAATTGAACCTGCACAAATGTAAACATCCATTTTTCGGGGTTCTGCCAGTCCTTTGCCTTGAAGCTGCCGATCGGTGATTTGATCAAGACTTCATTCCATCCTTTTTTCAAAGGTATGCGGGTGGGCTCGCGGAATTCATAACCCTCGTCTACCAGGGGAATTTCTGAATGCCCTTTTTGTCCGCCTCTTTTCCAGAGCGGCGGGTCTATAAGCTTACCATTAACCCAAACCTTACTTTGATGACTGTCCCAGATGCCTGGCTTTGGAGAATCAGTAGCGGGAGAACGCGACAGGTTATTAAAACCGATCCAAAAATTCCCGGTCTTTTCTTCATCACTCCAGATCCGGGTGCTGGCATACCATGTGCTGTTCTCTTTGGGAGTTTCCAATACGCCTTTGATCAATGGTGCCCACCAGTGCCGCCAAATAATAGTGCCACCGGTCGCGAAGGTTGTGGGCTTCAGTGAGGCGATTGATTTATTTTCCGGGTCAAATTGTTTAGACAGATCACCCCTGTTTTCAAAAGGACCATATAAATTCCATTGCAGCGATGACTGACGAACATATGGGAAGGGTAAGTTTTCAAAGTTTTGCTGATGGTGATCCAGCAAACGGTTTTCAAACTCGCTAAACTCTTTTGCCGGTTGCGAACCCGGCTCACCGATGATCGCTGTCCAGCCGGAATAGCCGCCACCACGCCATACTCTTTCGGCAAAACTCAGCATACCGGGATAAACCGGGTTCATCCGTTGCACATCCTCTTCTTCGGCCACTGCCCTGTCGTGCCACATACAAAGCGTGGCGCCGATGGC
>JAEYOL010000106.1 GCA_023411775.1 Bacteroidota bacterium
TTTCAGACAGCCGTACAAAATCAAATGCATTGGGATGTTTAAATTTCCATTGCCGGTAGTATTCGAGCAGGATCTTATCGCGTACTGCTGCACCGACTACATATCCCAGTTGTTCCATAAATACAGCACCCTTGGAGTAAGCCGCTGCCGAATAAGCGGTGTTTGTATTAAAATGATCAGCATGCGTGGTCAATGGCTCCTCCCTCCCGCTCTTTACGAGAGAAAAATAACTACGATAACTTCCGGCTTGTGTAAACGAAGTAGTATCGTTTTGCAGGAACGCTTTCACGCGGTTGTCAGCATAACTGGTAAAACCTTCATCCATCCAGGCATAGAGCGATTCGTTGGTGCCCAATACGCCATGATACCAGTTGTGCATCCATTCATGCAGCCAGGCACCCTGCCCGGCCAATAAGGTTGCCATGGGATACTCCATGCCTCCGTCACCGCCTTCAATAAATGAATATTGTTTGTAATCGTATGGCCCGAATGTCTTTTCAATAAAGGGAAGTGCTCTTTCGGCATTATCCAATATGGCTTCCCAGGCTGCAGCGGAAGGGCTGGAAGCTTTGTATAATAAATGAAAGGTGAGATCCTTCCTTACTTTTCTTTTTACATGTTTGTATTCAGGATCTGCCGCCCACATAAAATCGTGAACATTTGGAGCAGTAAATTTCCAGGTCAGTTTATTACCAGCGGGTCTTGTTACTTTAACGCCCGCATCTTCGTAGCCATAACCGATTTGGTTTGCATTCTGCAAATAACCGGTGCCGCCCAGTATATAATTTTTGTCGATGGTTATATTCACGTCAAAATCGCCCCAAACCCCATAAAACTCGCGTCCAACATAGGGCGTGGGATGCCAGCCATCCGCATCATATTCGCATAGCTTGGGATACCACTGGCTCATGGAATAACGAACTTTGGTATTGGGATTATCCCTCCCGCTTCGACGTATCTGCAAGGGGACCTGGGCTTCAAATACCATATCAAAAACAACCTTTGACTTTGGCAGGATAGGCCGGTCGAGTTGTACCTCAAGGATGGTTTCAAGCACCTCATACTTTTGTGGCCGCCCATTCATCTTCAATGAAATGATCTTCTGGTAACCGATCTCATCGGGCTTCAGATGCAGGATGCGGTCTTTTACTCTCGAATCCCAGTCGCCTCCGCTTCCTGATTGTATAGTACCCTGGCGCCGGCTTCGATTGTCCATCATGCTGCCGGGCTGAAATGCATTAAAATAGAGATGGTAAAAAACCCGTGTGAGGGTATCGGGTGAATTGTTCCAGTACTCCAGCTTTTGCTTGCCAGCAAACTGATTGGACTGTACGTTCATATCAATATCCATCACATACTTCACTTTCTGCTGCCAACGGCCGGGCTGAGCGAATGCGTAATCAAATAGTAAAAAACAAACTACTATAAACCAGAGTCGTTTCATGTGGTAAGTTTAAAAATTATCAGACCCGGTAACGTTTTTTTTACCGGTCAAAACGAATATCATGTATTTCGATTAAAGTGTTACCGACTCACGCAGCAATCTTCCTTTAGGATTGAAATAAAGATATTTTTTTTCGACATCATTTTTTTTTGCCTTCAAACGGTATTGTGTAATATTACCTGGTAAATACAATACCACTGTTTCAGTGACTTCGCGGTCTGCGTATTTACTTTTTTCAAAACCATTTTTTACCTCTTCGGGAAGTTTATCAAAACTCCATTCTTTTATCGTTTCTTTCCACAAACCTTTATTGGTATAGGAAGCGATCATACTTTCTCCATCCTGGATAAAGTATACATCTACACTCACCAGGCGATCTTTAAATTCAATATCGGAAGCGCCGCGGTACTGGTTTGCAAAAGTTTCCTCGACCGCTTTTGGTATTTCACGTATCTGAGAAAATGCAAAACCCGACATCAATAAAAGGGCTGCTGACAGGGCTGTGATTCTTTTTTTCATCTTTTTCGTCATTTGTTATGCAGCAAAATTGTCGAACAATTATTGTATCCCTGTAAAATGCACGAATTTTTAGGTTTATATTATCATTTTTCCCTGCCGGCCACTACAACCACTATCTCTCCTTTGACGGTTTTTTGTGAGAAATAGTGGGCCAGTTCTGCCAGTGTGCCCCTTTTATTTTCTTCATAAAGCTTGGTCAATTCACGGCTTACCGAACATAAGCGGTCAGCGCCGAAATAAATCGCAAACTCTTCAAGAGTTTTCACCAACCTCATCGGTGACTCATAAAACACCATGGTTCTTTCCTCTTCGGCCAATTGTTTCAACAAAGTTTGTTTTCCTTTCTTTAGAGGAAGAAATCCTTCAAAAACAAAACGGTTGGAAGGTATACCGCTATTCACCAGCGCGGGCACAAATGCCGTAGCGCCAGGCAGGCACTCTACCCTTATGCCTGCTTTTATACATTCACGCACCAGCAGGAATGCAGGATCGGAAATTCCTGGTGTGCCGGCATCCGTAACCACGGCCATCGTCTTTCCTTCACGCAACTGGTCGACTAAGTGCGTTACTATCTTGTGTTCATTGTGCTGGTGATATGGCGTTAGTGGTTTGCTTATCTGGTAGTGATTGAGCAAATGAGAACTCGTGCGTGTGTCTTCCGCCAGTATCAGGTCCACTTCCTTCAGCACTTCCAGGGCCCGGAGCGTGATATCCTTGAGATTGCCAATGGGAGTGGGAACCAGGTAGAGCATGAGCAGTTGGAGAAGTTTAAAAAATTACGGTTGAAAACAATTGGCTGTGGCCGCAGCCAACTGTTAGTTGCCGGCATCGTTCTCAACGATAAGATTAGTTCACACTTACTTCAAAATATTCCATTACAGGATTAGAGAGCAGTTTTTTACTCGCTTCTTCGGCGATTTGTTGCGCCTGCTCAGGAGAGTCAGCATTGATGCGGAGTGAAATATGTTTGCCGATCCTCACATCTTCCACGCCATTCAGGCCAAGGTTTTCCAATCCGCCCATCACAGCTTTACCCTGCGGGTCCAATAGTTCTTTTAAAGGCATCACTTTGATCTGAACCGTGTACGTCATGCTATTTTATTTTTGAACGCCAAAGATACAATAACGTAGGCGAGGAATACGACCGGTATCGCCACCCATTTCAGAAAAATGGCAGCTACAATCGCGACCCCCGCCAGTATATATTTTGGCAGGTTATTTTTTAAACTGCTGTCCCGGAACTTTAGGCTCAACAGCGGGAGAGTGCTAACCATGAGATAACTAAGCAAAACAATGATCCCGTAAAGCAGCCATTTATTAAGCAACAACTCATGCAGGTTTAGCTGCTGGTAGTGTATGATCAGCGGGAACGCAGCTACGGTTATACCCGCAGCCGGGGTAGGAAGACCTTTAAAGGAATATTGTTGCGAGGAATCGAGATTGAATTTTGCCAGTCGCCAGGCCGCCGCACAGGGCAATAAGAAAGCGGGAGCCAGTGCGACCATCGATACATCCAGGCCGTTAATTTCCCTTGCGAAACTGATCCGCAACAACTGGTAAAGGATCAATCCGGGTGCAACGCCAAAACTAACCACATCCGCCAGCGAATCCAGTTGCTTACCCATTTCAGAGGTGGCTTTAAACAGGCGCGCGACAAATCCATCCAGAAAATCAACCAGTGCCGCGGCAAAGATGAACAGGGAACCCATCGCAATCTTTTCCGGCATATTCACGGTTGTAAATCCAGTGGCATCCGTATAAACAATTGCCTCGCCTGTTTGTAGGATACAGACAATGGCAAAACAGCCAAAAACAAGATTAAGCAGGGTGAAGAGGTTCGGTATTTGTTTCATATAAGTCGATAATCGAAAGTCAATGGCCGATATTCCTCGACTATTAACAGTAAGACCGTTTAAAGGAATTTATTGATATTGTATTCATTCGTCGCGCCAAAAATAAGCATCCTTAATGGTCCGGCACTGAAAGGTTTGACGCTATTAATTTTCAACCTGAAATTAACTCATGTTCCACCCTGTTAATTCCGAACTAGCGGTTTTTCATTAAACTTTCAATCTCATCCGCAGTGATCGGGATATTTTTCATCAGGTCTTTATTCCCATTTTTCGTGATCCATACATTATTCTCAATACGAATACCCATTTGTTCTTCTTCGATATAGATACCGGGTTCTACCGTCAGCACCATTCCCGCTTTCAGCGGTTCTGTCCGCGTACCCAGGTCGTGTACATCGATGCCGAGATGGTGGGAGATGCCGTGGTATAAATATTTCCGGTACGCACGGTTTTCGGGATCCTCATTCTTTACATCCGATTTTTTCAGCAGCCCAATTTTCAGGAATTGCTGCGTGGCCTCTTCTCCTACTTTATCTGTGTAGTCAATGATGTTGATTCCCGGCTTCAAAAGACTTTTTGCATAGTCGTGCAGGTGCAGACAGGCATTGTAAACAGTTTTTTGTCGTTTTGTGAACTTTCCATTTACGGGCACTGTGCGGGTAAGGTCTGCGCAATACCCACCGTACTCTGCTCCAAAATCCATCAGGATAAGCTCACCATCTTTACATTCCTCGTTGTTGAACACATAGTGTAAAGTACGCGCCCTGTCACCGCTGGCGATAATGCTGCTGTAAGCCTCGCCGGTAGCCCGCTGGCTAAGGAAAGAATGTACGATCTCGGCTTCAATTTCATATTCCATCACACCCGGTCTGATAAACTTCAACAGCCGGCGGAAAGTAATCTCCGTAATATCGATCGCTTTCTGCATGACCTCTGTTTCGAAAGGAGTCTTGACAGCCCGCAGTTCCTTAAATATTTTCGCAGCTCTTTCAAACTGGTGCAGGGGATAACGCTTCTTCATATCCCGGATATATCGGTAGTCACGGGTCTGCAACAAACTTGCTTTCCGGTCATTTTCATTACTATCCAGGTAAATGGTATCGGCCAGGTGTATCCAGGTTTGGAGTACAGCGTCTATCGTATCAAGCCATACGATGGTTTCGATCCCGCTAAGTTGGCGTGCCTCATCCGCTCTCAGCCTCTTGCCATCCCATTTTTCCTTCAGCTCATTGGGTCTTACCAATACCAAAACTTCACGATATTTTGGATCCGGGTTATCCGGGAATAATATGACCATGCTGTCTTCCTGCGTCACGCCGCTAAGCCAGTACAGGTCGCTATTCTGGCGAAAACGATAAATAGCATCTCCATTACTTGGTGTTTCGTCGTTGCTGACAATAATTGCGATCGCGTTTTTCTTCATCATACCAATAAACCGTTCCCGGTTTTTCCGAAATAGCTCTGGGTTGAGCGGCAAATTTTTCATACTTGATTTTTATTAGTCTGACCAGCCTGCTGAAGGGATCGCTGATAACCAATCCTATCTGCCTGCTTAAAGCGATAAAGATATAAAGGCCTGTCCATTCGGGCTTTAGAATTTATGATTCACAATAAATGTATTTTATTAGGTGTAGAAGCTTGAATAATTGATATTATTCAATAAAAATTATTTTTTTTGAATAAAAACTAAATTCATTCATTTTTATCGAAGCAAATTCAATGTGTCGTGCGAACACCCGTTTGTATTTCACACTAATTCTGTGTTATTTTTGCTCTCCTAAACAAAAGATTGCAATATGGCCAGCACGACCGTTACTGTACCCCGGGAAAACTTAAAAAGCCTGGGTTTGAAAAATTATGAAAACATCCACTACCAGCTTACACCCGAAGAGTTGGTCCAGGATTCAGTAAGAACAGGAAACGGTGTTCTCAATGATACCGGCGCCCTGGTGATACATACCGGGGAATTTACCGGACGCGCACCAAAAGACAAGTTTATTGTAAATGATCCTGATACTGCTGAGCATATCCACTGGAATGATTTCAATATTCCGATCGATCAAAAATACTTTGATATCATCCGTGAAAAGATCCTGGACTATTATCAATCGTTGCCAGAGTTATGGGTGCGTGACTGCTATGCTTGTGCCGACCCGAGATACCGACTTAATATCAGGATCATAAATGAAAATCCGGCCAACAATCTTTTTGCCTACAATATGTTTTTACGTCCCGGGGAAGAAGAGCTCGAAAATTTTAACCCCGACTGGCAGATATACTCAGCACCAGGTCTGAAACTTGATCCTAAAGAATGTGGCACCCGCCAGCACAACGCTGCGGTTGTTTCTTTTCGTGATAAAACAATCCTGATAGCAGGAACGGGCTATACCGGTGAAATAAAGAAAGGCATTTTTACTATTCTCAATTATATCCTCCCACAGCAAAAAAATGTGTTGAGCATGCATTGCAGTGCCAACGTGGGAGAAAAAGGCGATACGGCCATCTTCTTTGGATTGAGCGGCACCGGTAAGACTACGCTGAGCGCTGACCCAAGTCGTAAACTGATCGGCGATGATGAACATGGCTGGACAGAAGATAATATTTTCAACTTTGAAGGTGGATGTTATGCCAAGACCATACATCTTACAGAAGAAAAAGAACCTGAGATATATAATGCCATCAGGCCAGGCGCCCTTGTAGAAAATACCCGCTTTTTCCCCGGAACCAATAAGATCAATTTTGAGGATAGCAGCATTACAGAAAATACCCGGGTATCTTACCCGCTGGATTATATCAGCAATGCACAGGAACCGTCGATAGCCGGTTTGCCACGGAATATCTTCTTCCTCACCTGCGACGCCTTTGGTGTATTGCCACCTATCGCAAAACTGACGATTGGCCAGGCCATGTACCAGTTTATCTCCGGTTACACTGCAAAGGTTGCCGGTACGGAAGCTGGTGTTACCGAACCCAAGCCCACATTCAGCGCCTGCTTTGGTGCGCCATTCCTGCCGCTGCATCCCGGCAAATACGCCGAAATGCTGGGCAAAAAAATGTTGCAGAACAAAGTAAATGTTTGGTTGATAAATACCGGATGGACAGGCGGCCCCTATGGCATTGGTAGCCGGATGAAATTGAAATACACCCGCGCCATGATCACCGCGGTGCTGGAGGGCAGGCTGAACGATACACGTTTCGAAACACATTCCATATTTGATATGGCCATGCCACTGGAATGTCCCTGCGTACCAACTGAAGTGCTGAACCCACGTAATACCTGGTCCGATCCATCAGCCTATGATGAAAAGGCACGTTTCCTCGCGAAATTGTTTATACACAATTTTCAAAAAAACAGCGACGGGGTGAGTGCCGAAATTATAGCTGCAGGTCCCAGGATCTAAGCAGCCGGGGTCGTGAAAATGGCCCCGAACGGCGCCATTTTTATCAAATTTCACTTTCCCGTTGCAACTTTTGCGTATTGACCCCCGTTTATAGTCAGTATGCGGAAAGTCTTAGCCATTTCATTCCTCTTCTGTTCCACCTTTATATTCGGCCAGTCGGATCATGAAGAGTTAATACACTGGAGCGCCGACCGGAAACTTACCTGGGCCGATTATAAAGGCGCTGCCAAACCCGGGTCCGATGTAGCTGCCTCCACTGCTACCTACCTTGGCATTGAATATAGTTTCAATAGCAAAGGTTTTGGCTATAAGATCACCTGTAGTTTTTCGAAAAATAAATCATGGGGTCTGCATAAGACGGATTATATCCTCGCGCACGAGCAGGGGCATTTTGATATTGCCGAAATATTTGCCCGCAAGCTCAACCGCGAAATGTCGGCATACAGATTTGATAAGGATAATTTCAAGGAAGACCTGAAAAATATCTACCAAAGAATAACCACGGAAAAAGAGAATATGCAAAATGATTATGATCGGGAGACCAATCATAGCATCCTCAAAGAAAAACAAATGGAGTGGTTAAAGAAGATCAGCCAGCTGCTTGAAGAATATAAAATCTACGCCGATTACTGATCGATCACATTATTCCCATTTCTCCCGCATTACTTGTCAAAATTCATCACCTGTTTTCGGGCCACATTCCTGGCGCGTCCATTGGCGTCTATGATCGGGTTGAGTTTGGGAGCTTCCAGGGTGAGCCTGTCTTTGATCTGTTGCTGCAGGAAAGAACTTTCAGGGTCTACTGACACGTTCTTGATATGAATATCCCCATCGGGTTTGATATCGTATTCAACCAATACATAGTAAGCGCCTTTCTTCACTTTAGGCGAAGGGATCACTTCAGATCTGATGGTCAGGGTAAGGGAGTCTATAAATGATTTCCAGATCGTGTTGTTGTCTTTTGGCGTTGCATCAGCTACCGGTGCAGTAAGCGCAGCTGTATCGGCAGCGGTAAGGGTAATGGAAGTGGTGTCTTCACCAGCCGCAAGCGCTTTTTCTTTTTTCGCGGCCAGGACTTCCTGTACGATAGAATCAGCTGCTACTTTTTTCATGGAATCTTCTGCGGCCACTTCAGCCGCCTTCATGGCCATATTCTCCCGTATGGTGGCGCTATCCCCTTTCCGGATGACGGCGCCGGTATCGGCTTTCAGCTTGCCGCCGTATAGGGCTTCTTTTAATGACTGGGATTGAGCTGAAATAGCCAGGAACATCACAAAAACAAACAGTAAAGCTTTCATCTGAATACTTTTATCGTTATCGCCCTAATAAACCGGGCCCGGATTGTTCACAAGTTAGTTTTTCCCGGCAGACGGATAAGCCTAAAAACAGTTAAAATAGACCATAGAGCTGGGCATCCACCTTAGTTATGATCTCGCCCAGGTCTTCTTCTTTCTCCGCGAATTTGTTTTTATCCACATCAATGATCAGCAATTGGCCCTCTTTGTATCCGTCTATCCATTTATTATAATACTCATTGAGGCGTTTCAGGTAATCAAGCCGGATATTTTCTTCATATTCGCGGCCTCTTTTCTGGATCTGGCCCACCAGGGTGGGAACAGAAGCATTCAAATAGATCAATAGGTCGGGTGGCTGAACAAGTGTTTTAAGTGTCTGGAAAAAATTATAATAATTGTCAAAGTCTCTCTTACTCATCAGTCCCATCTCGTGCAGGTTGGGAGCAAAGATGTTAGCGTCTTCATAGATGGTGCGATCCTGTATCACGGTCTCCGTGCCTTTTTGGATCTCCACCAGTTGTTGCAAGCGGCTGTTGAGAAAATAAATCTGAAGATTAAAACTCCACCGTGGCATGTCCTCGTAAAAATCCATGAGGTATGGATTGTGATCCACATCTTCAAAATTCGGTATCCATTTATAGTGCTTGCTGAGCATCTCGGTCAGCGTGGTTTTGCCAGCACCGATATTGCCGGCTACAGCGATATGTTTTGGTTTCTTCGTTTTTGCCATAAAAATCGGGGTCAGGGGTCTAGGGCCGGAAAGATAAATATAAAATTATCCTGAAAATACCGGCAATCAATTTAAACGGTGATTAGAAATACTTCATTCCCATGGCCTGTCTAACCAGGTCGATCGTGACTGCCGCGCTTTTTCTCGCCTTTTCGCGACCCATTTCAATCACGTCCGCCAGGTATTTTTCATCCCGGTAAATGGCTTCGGCCTTTTCGCGAATGGGCCTGATGAACTGAACCATATCCTCTGCGAGTTGCTTTTTCATATCCCCGTAACGTATCGTGCAGTTGTTGAAATCAGCATCGAATTTCTTCCATACCTCTTCCGCACTTACCAGCTTCATGAGCATAAAAAAATTCTCGATATAATCAGGCTTTTCTGCATTCATAGATGTAGGACCACTATCGGTTTTGGCCTTCATTACTTTTTTCCGGATCAGTTCATCATCATCTGCGAGATAAAGCGTAGCCATCTGGTTTTCGCTCTTGCTCATTTTGCCGGCTCCATCAAGACTTGGTACTTTCAACAGGTTTTCACCGAAATTAAAAGCATAGGGATCAGGGAACACTTCACTGTAACGATGATTGAAGCGATCCACAAAATTTCTCGCGATCTCCAGGTGTTGTTCCTGGTCTTTTCCCACGGGAACATATTTCGCACGGTGAATAAGGATATCAGCTGCCATCAGAACGGGATAAGTCAGCAAGCCAACGTTTACATTCTGCGGTTGTAGCCTTACTTTATCTTTGAAGGTGGGCGTTTTCTCAAGTTCACCCTTATAGGCCAGCATATTCAGCAACATGTATAGCTCCGCGATCTCGGGAACTGAACTTTGCAGGTACAGGGCAGCTCTCTCCGGGTTGAGCCCGGCTGCGATATTTTCTGCGAGTACCCGTAATACGCTGTTTCGTAATTCTTTTGTATCCGGATGCGTGGTCAATGAGTGCCAGTCAGCTACCATAAAATAGCACTCATACTCATCCTGCATTTTTACATAGTTCTGCAGCGCCCCGAAATAATTGCCCAGGTGCAAAAAACCAGTGGGGCGAATACCACTCATTACTTTTTCTTTCCCCTTTTCCATAAGGCGGCGAAGATAGTAAAATCAGTGGTTGTCCTCGTAGCCAACAGCATTTCCACCTACTCAACCCGGACCCACCTTTTCCCAACCCTATACCAATCGGGTACAAATCCCCAATTACTATATTTGCCAGATGGAAGTCAACGACGAACTGGTGGATAAACTGGCTCACCTCTCAAGGTTGCAATTCAACGACGAAGAGAAACAGGAAATAAAAAAAGACCTGCAGAAAATGATTGTCTTTGTCGAAAAATTAAATGAACTTGACCTGGAAGGAGTTGAGCCGATGTTGCATATGAGCGATGAAGTAAATGTGTTGCGCGAAGATGTGGTGAAAGGTTCGGTTGATCGTACAGAAGCCTTAAAGAATGCTCCCTCCCACGACGACCAGTTTTTTAAAGTGCCCAAAGTGATAAAAGCACCTGGTCAGTCGAACGAAGAAATACAGAACCAGTAATCATAAACTGTACTCAACTATTCTTGATGACGGTAAAAACAACAGGATATAACCAGGAATCCACAGGAGAAAAAAAACCAATCATACATCTCGAAGGTATTCGTAAGAATTACTACATGGGAAAGAATGTGCTGGAAGTATTGAAAGGTGTATCACTCAACATATTTAAAAATGAATACGTGGCGTTGATGGGTCCTTCCGGCTCAGGTAAAAGTACGCTGATGAATATTCTCGGCTGCCTGGATACACCAACTGCGGGAAAATATATCCTGAACCAGCTTGATGTAAGTAAAATGGAAGACAACGCGCTTGCGGAAGTGCGTAATAAAGAAATCGGATTTGTATTTCAGCAATTCAATTTGCTGCCACGGTTAACTGCCCTCGAAAACGTTGCACTCCCGCTTGTGTATGCGGGCATGAGTAAAAAACAACGTAATGAAAAAGCGATGCATGTGCTCGATATGGTCAATCTCTCGGACCGTAGTCATCACCGTCCTAATGAACTTAGTGGTGGGCAATCGCAAAGGGTGGCTATTGCAAGGGCTTTGGTAAATGACCCGGCGCTGATCCTGGCTGATGAACCCACCGGTAACCTGGATACAAAAACCTCCTACGAGATCATGGAGATATTCAACACCATTTATTCAGGAGGTAATACGATCGTATTGGTTACGCACGAGGAAGATATTGCCAACCATGCGCACCGTATCATCCGCCTGCGCGATGGCGTGATAGAAAAAGATACAAAGAACGAAAACGCAGGCATGTATGCACCTCATTAATCCGGGATAACTCAGCATTCATCATTACAATCTTCCTACACTAAAAATCCGTTTCGCATGTCAATGAAGATCTATACTAAAACAGGTGACAAGGGAACAACCTCTTTGATCGGCGGTACAAAAGTTTCAAAAGCACATTTACGTATAGAAGCCTATGGAACAGTTGATGAACTCAATTCCTATATCGGTTTGTGTAAGGACTTGTTGAATGACGAAAACAGCAATAAAACGCTTCAGGAGATCCAGGATCGTTTATTCACGATTGGCTCAGCCCTGGCATGTGACCCCGAAAAGGAAACAAAGATGGACATCCCTGATCTTAAAGAAGAAGATATTCAGTTATTGGAAAAAGAAATTGACCGTATGACGGATACGCTGCCCGTGATGAAATCATTTATACTGCCTGGTGGTCATCCTCAAGTTTCCCATCTGCATATTGCACGCTGCGTTTGTCGCCGTGCAGAACGTTGCTGTGTAAGGCTGTCAATAGATAACCAGGAAGTGGATCCTGTGATAACTAAATACCTGAACCGCTTAAGCGACTATCTTTTTACGCTGGCGCGATACACCGGGCAACAGTTGGGGGTTGAGGACCAGCCCTGGAAACCGAGATTATGAAATCTCAATTAATTGCTTAGTCAACATGATTATCATTGATGGGTGCTATACCAGGTCACTTACGATCCTTCCATCTTTCATATGAAGCACCCGGTCGCTTAGTTTCGCCAGTTCTTCATTGTGTGTTACGATGAGGAAGGTTTGGTTGAATTCGTCCCTAAGTTTAAAAAATAACTGGTGAAGATCTTTGGCGTTAGCCGAATCCAGGTTGCCGGTGGGTTCATCAGCCATCACAATATCTGGTTTATTGATCAGGGCCCTGGCCACGGCAACGCGTTGTTGCTCCCCGCCTGAAAGCTGGTTGGGTTTATTTTCCATACGGTGTGAAAGACCGAGCATCTGCAAAAGGCGGAGCGCTTCCTCTTTTACTTCATTCTTTTTCCGGCCCGCCAGCCAGCCCGGGATACATACATTTTCCAGGGCGGTGAATTCGGGTAGCAGGTGGTGAAACTGGAAGACAAATCCTATATGTTTATTCCTGAAGGCGGCCAGTTTTTTGGGTGTCAATGTGTGCACTTGAGTATTGTTCATGCTGACGATTCCCGAGTCGGCTTTGTCGAGGGTACCGAGGATATGCAGCAGGGTGCTTTTCCCCGAGCCTGATGGGCCAACGATACTGACCACCTCGCCTTTTCTGATCTCCATATCCACCCCTTTCAGGACCTCTACCGTATCAAATTTTTTATGTATGTTTTTGCCGGAAATCATCAATTAAATCCTTTTAAATTAATCAAATATCAGTAAAAACCCGGCGGAAGGCAAAACGGGTTTCCGGGGGGTGGGAAACTTTATGAAATTATTCAACATCCGGCTAACAACTAAGGATTTGGAAAATTCGTTAATACTGCTACATTTGCGGAAAATTGGGGTAGTAGACCCTGCCCTCAAAACCCGGATTTTTAATTCATTAAACCTTTCGAGTATGTTTTGGACATTAGAATTGGCTTCCTATCTTGAAGATGCTCCCTGGCCTGCAACCAAGGACGAACTGATCGATTACTCGATCCGTTCTGGCGCACCAATCGAGGTGGTGGAAAACCTGCAGGAACTCGAAGACGAAGGTCAGGATGTATATGAGACTATTGAAGACATCTGGCCAGACTATCCTACCCAGGAAGATTTTCTTTTCAATGAAGACGAATACTAAACATTGAGCAACAGCCTGAAAAAATTAAAGCCTCCATCCGGAGGCTTCTTTATTATTTTTACTCCACGCCCAGTTTCTCCAACACACTCGTACTAACTCCGGTTGTTGAATAACCTCCATCGTGAAAAAGATTCTGCATAGTCACCATTCTTGTAAGATCGGAGAAAAGGGTAATGCAATAATTCGCGCAGTCTTCAGCAGTTGCATTACCCAGGGGCGCGATAGCATCAGCATAATCAAAGAAATCGCCAAAACCTTTGATACCTGTGCCTGCAGTAGTCTTGGTTGGTGATTGGGAAACGGTATTAATCCTCACTTTCTTTTCAACACCGTAATGATAACCGAAACTGCGCGCGATGGATTCAAGCATAGCTTTTATATCGGCCATATCGGTATAAAAAGGATAGGTACGTTGTGCCGCCATATAGGTAAGCGCAACCACACTACCCCACTCATTGATCGCATCCAGCTTGCGTGCTACGCTCAACATCTTATGAAACGACATAGCAGAAACGTCAATGCCCTTCATAAAATAATCATAGTTGGAATCTGTATACGGAATGTTCTTGCGGATGTTAACACTCATGCCGATCGAATGAAGAAGAAAATCGATCTTGCCACCCAGTACTTCCTGCGATTTTGTAAACAGGGTGGTTAGTTCATCCACATTCGTCGCGTCGGCAGGAATGATCTCCGAACCTGTTGCTTCAGCCAGTTTTTTGATCTCACCCATACGCATGGCAATCGGTGCATTGGTCAGTACAAATGTTGCGCCTTCCTCATGTGCTTTTTCTGCTACCTTCCAGGCAATGGAATTCGGATCCAGTGCACCTGTTATAATTCCCCTTTTTCCTTTTAATAGATTATATGCCATAGTTGATTGGTTTAAATATTAATTGCGGCAAAAATAGGAAGTTCTTTTTTGTAATAACCTTATACTGTATGCTGAAGCCGCTTAATAAACATCCACAATAACATCAATCTAAATTGAGCCCCACTCCCGCCTAAAGACTATTATTATTCTAGTCTCCAGCATCCACCATCCAGCATCTACTGACTAACCATCTCTCTCGCATTCTCCATTGCCGCCGCTGTCGGCTTCTCTCCTCCCAGCATCCTGGCAATAGCAGTTATTCGCTCTTCGGTTTCCAGGAGACGAATACTGGTTTTTACATGGTCTTTTACTACTTCTTTGTAAACAAAAAAATGTGCATCGGCCTTACCTGCAATTTGCGGCTGGTGTGTAATGCAGATCACTTGTC
>JAEYOL010000107.1 GCA_023411775.1 Bacteroidota bacterium
TTACACGGCAGAGTAATGCTGAGTTTACGCTTACCATGCCGTTTACCGGCTCAGGTTCACATCTTTTCCTGCCGGTGAATGGAAGCTGGGATCATAAATATGGTGGCACCAGTGCTTCCGGTGGAACGTTGCTGGTGGATGGAGCGGTGCCAGGATCCAATACGCCTGGTCCCGGCGAAGCAGCCACTTATAAGATCACTATCAATTTCCTGACGATGAAGTATTCGATACTTAAACAATAAGAAGATTGAATGTTCAGTGATATCGTATCGACCTAAACACGTTTTTAAAACAATTGAAAGCAAGGGCCAGGGAAAATTTTCCTGGCTCTTTTTTTAGTGTTGGTCATGCAGCGATTGGCTTTGTTTTGTTGCCTTCGGTAGGGGTAAAGAAAAAAATAGCCAAGAAAAATTTTGTTAAAAAACATTTAATTCAGTAGATTGTGTATCAGCTACACAGGAACTGTTGCGATTTCAATACTGCTAAACCTCAAAAAACGAATGCTTATGTCAATGAGACGATTACTCTCAGTGATCTTCATGCCGGTATTCCTTTGTTTTCTTTCTCTCAATTTATTGGCTCAAGATCGGGTAGTAACTGGTAAAGTTACCGACTCAAAAGATGGCTCTCCTGTCGTGGGAGCATCCGTACAACCAAAAGGTACGACTACTGGTACCTCTACAGGCGCCGACGGCGGCTTCACCCTTAATGTGCCTGCCGGCAATAACGTTTTAGTTATCTCATCCGCCGAATTTGAAACCCAGGAAGTAAACATTTCCGGGAGATCCTCGGTTGATATTTCCCTGGTTGCCACCGGCGGCGGATTGACCGAAGTGGTGGTGATCGGTTATGGTACCGCCAGGAAAAAGGACCTGACCGGTTCTGTAGCCTCGGTACAGGCAAAAGATTTTAATAAGGGAACCTATACTTCACCCGATCAGTTGATCCAGGGTAAAGCAGCTGGTGTACTGGTAATCAATAATACCGGTCAGCCAGGCGGTTCTACTACTATCAGGATCCGTGGTTCGTCGTCTATCCGCTCAGGCAACCAACCTTTGTTTGTACTCGATGGTGTACCATTATCAGGAGGTTCTGCCCGTCCGGGTTCGCAAGGTGGAAGTTTCGGTAGTGATGGCGGTAACCCGCTCAACTACATTAACCCCAATGATATCGCCAGCATTGAGATCTTAAAGGATGCATCTGCAACAGCGATATATGGTTCAAGGGGTGCTAACGGTGTAGTTATCATCAACACCAAGCGTGGAGCTTCAGGTGCTCCTAAGGTAGATGTTAGCGCTACAACGGGTATAGCCAGCGTCCTGAAAAAACTTGAAGTAATGAATGCTTCAGAATACAGGGATGCACTAGTAAAATATGATCGCCCGGTTGATGCTTCAACAGGCCGACGCACCGGTGATTTTGGCAGTGACGTGGATGCCTTCGATGCGATTACCCGTACCGGCCTGGTTCAGAATTACAACACTGCAGTAAGCGGTGGCACAGAAAACGGGCGTTATCGTTTGTCTGTTGGCTATCTGGACCAGGAAGGGGTAATAAAGAACTCGGATTTGCAAAAAATAACAGCAAACCTTAACACTAGTTTCAAATTCCTGGAAAGTAAAAAACTGGGACTTGATATCAATTTGCTGGCTACACAAACTAATGAACATATTGCACCGATATCAGCTTTTGTAGGCTTTGAAGGAAACCTGATCTCACAGGCACTGATGTGGAATCCCACACGCCCCATGTTTATTCCGGGAACTGATTCTGCTTTTGTAGAAAGTGGTGGTACGACTATTAACCCAATGACCTCGCTGCAGTATGTGGAAGATAAAGCAAAAGTGACCACTATCATTGCAAGCATATCGCCTTCTTACAAAATCACCAAGGACCTTGAATATCGTTTCCTTTATAGTGTAAACCGCCAGGTAGGTAATCGGAAAGGCCAGTTCAACAGGATCTATAACCAGCAGGGTATAGAAAACAGGGGTGCTGCCTTTGTTGGAAACCAGGAGCAGACCAACACACAAATTACCAATACCCTCAATTTTCAAAAAGACGTAACATCTGATTTGAATTTGAACGCGGTGATCGGTCACGAATGGTTAACTTTTGACTCTAAAGGCAGTGGATTGTTTGGCCGCGATTTTCCAAATAACGGTCTCAAGTATTATGACATGATCGGTGTTTCTTCGCAGGCCGATCGTGATATCTTCCAATGGGCTTCCGCTACCACTGAACTTCAATCATACTTCGGACGCGCCATCTTGAATTATAAAGACAAGTACCTGTTTACTGGTACGATCCGTGCGGATGGCTCTACTAAGTTTGGGGAAAACAACAAATATGGGTACTTCCCTTCCCTGGCTGTCGCCTGGAATGCTTCGAATGAAGACTTTTTCCGCGACGTAGCGTTTGTAAACAATTTGAAAGTTAGGTTGAGCTGGGGTAAAACTGGTAACCAGGAGTTTCCTTCAGGCGCCGCTCTTGACAGGTTTGCCATTGAAAAATTCAATGGTAGCGACTGGGGTGTAAGAAGGCTGAACTGGGCCAACCCTGATTTGAAATGGGAAACCTCAGAAACTATAAATGGTGGTATCGACTTCACCATTTTGAATAACCGCGTTTGGGGTTCAATCGACTATTTCCGTAAAGCCACCCAGGATGTATTGTATGAGCAAACACTGGCTCAGCCTGCTCCAACAGGTAAGATCTGGGTGAACCTGGATGGAGAAGTTATCAATAAAGGATGGGAAATAGTGTTGAATGCAAATCTTGTCAACCAGTCTGAATTGAACTGGAATGTAGGTACAGTCGTTTCATTCCTTGATAACGAAGTAACAGGCCTGAAAGGTTTCTATGAGACAGCAGAACTCAGGGGACAGGGTTTCTCCAATACTAGGGGACAAAGACTGATTGCCAACCAACCCCTGAACGTATGGTATCTTTTTGAATGGGATGGTATCGACAGGGCTACAGGTAAAGACATTCTTCTAGGTAAGATTTACGCCGGCAACCCGAACCCATCTACTTTGCTGGGTATTTCTACCGATGTAACCTGGAAAAAGCTTTCTGCCGCACTTAGCTTTAATGGTAATTTCGGTCATACTATTTTCAATAATACCGCAGCTTCTGTGCTCGCGATCGGCAACCTGGGAAGGGGCCTTAATCTGGCAAAAGACTTATTGAAAGGCGATGTCCAGGAAGATCTTACCAACTCAGCTTCGCCTTCTACCCGTTATCTTGAAAAAGGTAATTACCTTAAGCTTGCAAATTTGAGCATTGGCTACAGGATTGGCGATGTTGGTAAAAGCATCCGGAATTTGTACGTGTCGCTCACAGGCCAGAACCTGTTTGTGATTACCAAATACACAGGCTTTGATCCTGAAGTAAACACCGATGGTGGTTTTGATGGAATTCCTTCATTGGGCATTGAATATATTCCATACCCATCGGCAAGAACATTCCAGATTGGGTTAAGCTTTTCATTATAAAAAAACTAAATTATTGGCTGTATGAAATATATAAGATTTTCCCTCGCGGTATTCCTGGCTGCTCTGGTGTTTTCGTGCACCAAGCTGGAAGAGAATTTTACCGGTGAACTGGAATCTGTAGACAATAGCAGTATCACGGCTTCGGGGTTGTTGGTGAGTGCTTACAACTCCCTTTATGGTCCATTCCTTGGGAATGGTCCTATTTGGTCGGCTACTACCATCACTTCGGATGAAGCTATTGCACCCACCCGTGGTGCTGACTGGTTCGATAATGGAGTATGGCAGGCCTTACATGCACATTCCTGGGGTAACGACCAGGATCAAATTGTGGGCTACTTTACTTCGATGCTTAGCACCCAGTTTGCTGCGTCAAGTGTATTGGAGTACAATCCTTCACCCCAGCAGGCAGCTGAAGCGAAATTCATCCGGGCCTTGTCTATGTATTGGGTTTTGGATGGATTTGACCAGGTACCGTTTCGTGAGAACCTCACTGACTATAAGCTGGCACCTGTAACACTTAAAGGAACGGAAGCTGCAGATTTTATTATCAGTGAGCTGACCAGTATTATTCCTGACCTGCCAGATGGAGGATCACCTACCAGGGCGACAAAAAATGCTGCACGTGCCTTGCTTGCAAAAGTATATCTCAACTACGGTGTATATATGGACCGGGCAAATCCAACTTTTCCAAAGTTGGCCGAAGTGCTAAATGAAACCAATGCTATCATCGGTAGTGGTGCTTATGAGATAAACGACAATTTCTTTGATGCCTTTGCTCCGGATAATCATGCAAAATCGAAGGAGTCTATTTTTACATTCAATGCTGATGGTGCTAATGGTACCGGCGGTGACGTTTCAGGCTTTGTGTTTATGGTGAGCCACTATAACATGAGTCCTTCAGGATGGAATGGTTTTGCAACACTGTCTGATTTTTACGATAAATTCCAGGCAACAGACGAAAGACGTGGTGTATACTATAACTATCCTGGTTCACTGCCAAATCCTGGCCATAGAGTAAATGTGGGCTTTCTCGCAGGACAACAGTATAACCTGACAACCGATGCTCCGCTGCAGGACAGGAATGGCACTCCGCTGGCCTTTTTACCACAGGTAAAACTAGTTGAAGATAACGCCAACACCCTGGAGTTCACAGGTATTCGTGTAATCAAGTATCCTTTTGATTATAAGTACGGAACTGGTAATGGCGTTAAGGATAATGACTATGTGATGTTCAGGTATCCTGATATTTTATTGATGAAGGCGGAAGCATTACTCCGTAATAATAATGCAGGTGACGCACTGACGATTGTCAATGACCTTCGTGCAAAAAGAGGCGCTACTCCACTCGCAGCGCTGGATTTAAATTCAATGCTGGATGAACGTGGAAGAGAAATGTATTGGGAAAGCTGGAGAAGAAATGACCTGATCCGTTTTGGCAAATTCCTTCAACCATGGCAGAATAAAGGCGCCAGCGATCCAAGAAGTCTTTTATTCCCCATTCCAAGTAACCAG
>JAEYOL010000168.1 GCA_023411775.1 Bacteroidota bacterium
GGCTAAATGTCCATCACACCGCATTCTCGCCATTCGCAGGGGTGAAAAGGAAGGCTTTTTGATCATGGAGATTTCTGTTGAAAAAGAAACGGCTGTTGGATTGTTGCAGCAGCTATTTGTTAAATCATCCAGCCCGTCTTCGGAACAGGTGAAACTAGCTGTTGAGGATAGTTTCAACCGCCTATTACGTTTTTCCATTGAAACCGAATTCAGGCTGCAAAGCAAAACAAAAGCGGACGAAGAGGCGATTCGGGTTTTTGCAGAGAACCTGAGGCAATTACTGCTTGCTTCCCCCCTGGGACATAAACGTGTATTGGCACTGGATCCCGGGTTTAGAACTGGTTGCAAACTGGTTTGCCTTGATGAGCAGGGAACATTTCTTTACAACACAACGATCTATCCCCATGCACCGCAAAATGAATGGGAGAGATCGGTTCAGACATTGAAAGATTTAGTTTCGAAATATAAAATCGACGCGATCGGCTATGGGAATGGTACAGCCAGTAAGGAAACAGAGCAACTGGTACGCAGCATCGATTTTGGCAGGCCGGTTTCTGTTTTCATGGTAAATGAAAGTGGCGCTTCTATTTATTCTGCGAGCGAGGTAGCCCGGGAAGAGTTTCCTGATGAGGATGTGACGGTTCGTGGATCCATCAGCATTGGCCGTCGTTTACTGGATCCTCTCAGTGAACTGGTAAAGATCGATGCTAAAAGTATTGGGGTGGGGCAGTACCAGCATGATGTGAATCAAACCCGTTTAAAGGAGTCGCTCGACCAGGTAGTGGAAAGCTGCGTAAACTATGTTGGTGTTGATGTGAATACTGCCAGCAAACATTTGCTGACATATGTTTCAGGATTAAGTGCCACTGTAGCAAAAAATATTGTTGAATATCGCGCTAAGAATGGCAGTTTCAAAAGCCGTGAAGATTTGAAGAAAGTGCCTATGCTTGGTCCCAAGGCTTTTGAACAAAGCGCGGGATTCTTGCGCATCCCAAATGCAGCCAACCCGCTCGACAATTCAGCTGTGCATCCTGAAAGTTACCAGGTCGTGGAAGCGATGGCAGCCAGGTTAAACTGTACCATTGAAGACCTGGTTCAGAAACCTGATACCCGGAAAAAGATCAGGGTGCAGGATTTTGTGTCCGAGGCGATTGGTCAGTACACTATTGAAGATATCTTAAAGGAATTGGAGAAGCCCGGTCGCGATCCGCGATCGCCCATAGAAGAGTTTCGTTTTGCGGAAGGCCTGGCTACGATGGAAGACCTTAAGCCCGGCATGAAAGTGCCTGGTATCGTAACCAATATTACCAATTTCGGGGCCTTTGTAGATGTTGGCGTAAAACAGGATGGGCTTGTGCATATCTCACATTTGAGCAACCGGTATGTTGGGGATCCCAATGAAGTGGTCAAGCTAAATCAGAAAGTGATGGTAACTGTACTCGAGGTGGAGCCGTCGCGGAAAAGGATCGCTTTGTCGATGAAGGATGGTATGAGGAGCGAATCGGGAGACAGGAGTAGAGGGCAGGTCAGGAGGCCCGCCGGTGCAAAAGACAGGGAGGAAAAGTTAAATCCCTTCCAGGCAAAACTGATGGAGTTGAAGAAAAATTTTCGGGATTAGCGATAAATATTGGTATAGGTTTTATTGTGAGGGATTGAAGGTGTGGGGATAAGAATGGTGAAGTCGTATTTATGCTGACTAGCATATTTTCTTGATTTTGCTTCCGATTCAGATCCTGCTGCCTCCGGCGGGCCCTCCCCAATGCCCTCCCCCGCCTTCCAGCACACCAAAGTTTTCAAATAAGGTAGCATATCAACTGGTTTGGTTATCCAGTCGATGTACAATATTTACGTTTGATCAGGCCTTTACATCCAATCAATAATTTGATTAATCAGGGTGTAAATATCTAATCGAAATTTGCCAAAACCAAAGTGAAAAAACGGAAATTCAAAGTAAATTAACGGAACGCGATCTTTGGAAATTATTTATCAATTCAATGACCCATTTTCAAACTACCACATCTCCACATTTTCACACTACCACATCTCCACATTTACCTATAGTCTTCCCTAACCGGGTTGAAAACGTCAATCACCTTACAGTCCGTCACAGCCACTGCTCCATGGGGCACATTGGAGGGGATCACGTAATACATTCCGGCACTTAAGCTGCAGGCTTCGCTGCCGATGACCATGTCCAGCTGGCCTTCAAGAATAAAGGTGATCTGTTCATGCGGGTGTTGATGTTGCGGAAGGTCGTTGCCGGCTTTTATCTCTATATAACCCAGTGTCATATCTTTTCCATGGACATAGTGACCCGTAAAACCTGGTACCAATTGACGGGGCGGAACATTTTTTATTTGTTGCATCGGTTGGAATTAATTTAATGATAGAAAATACAGGTAAGAAATATCATTCTTCGTTTGCAGGTTATATTTGAATAAGACCTGTGCCCAGGTTTATTTTTCAAATACACAATAACTGCCGCCAACCCATTCTTTGTCCTTGTTGTAGCGGACTCCGATCATTTTGCCTTTGCTTAGTCTGGCGAGGTTGTTGACAGGCACAGGCCGTGCAGCGCCATTTTTCCAAAAATAAAATATCCTGATCTCCGCTTTTGCCGGAATATCCGGTGTAGCAATCACATCTGCGTATTTTACTTTTCGTTGCAGGATCCAGTTCCCGGGGTCTTTTACCTTCTCGATGTCATCTTTTGTGAGGTCAATGACCACGCCCTGTCCCGCGAAGGAGAACAAAGGTTTCAGAACATAGTTTTCCAGGTCTTCGGGCAACTGAGTGACCTGGTCGAGAAAGAAAGTAGGTGGCACATAGGGATGCCTGATCAGGGGGAGTGTGTATTTACTAATACGGTAAAACCAGGAAGGGTGTGGTACCCATTCCACGTCGAGCTCTTCGAACAGGATCTTGCCTTTTTCCTGTACTTCTGGTTTTTGCTGTTGAAGATCATCGAAGATGACTCGGTTATAGATACGTTTTACTTCGGTTTTCTTTCCATCTTTCAGGTAATAAAGTTTTTTACCTTCTTTTATGAGTTCGGTAATGCAGATGGGTGCGACACCAGTATACTGTTGGGTACAATAAAAATCGATCCTGGTTTTTTGTTCATGTGGAAAAATCTCAAGCAGGATTCCGTTTTCAGGGGCATGATCGCCCAGTACAATCTCTTTGAAGAGATCGATATAAGATTGTTTATCGTGACCACCCAGGTAGGCTGAAAAGTTTGCCGGTATTTCAAAATGATTTCGGAAAACATCATCCAGTGCAACTTCATATGCAAACAGGCTTGGGAATCCCTGCATTTCTATCAATTGAGGTTCGTATTGGCCTTCTTCATTGATGCAAATACCGAAATCGAAAGCGATAAAATGAGAATGGTCATTCTCATTAGGCACTTTTAGCTCAGCAGGTATCGCGTTTTTTGTGAGCTCGCCAAATTTTGGATCAGTAATAATGTCGACAATGCTTTCGCAGGCATCTAGCAGTTTGCCAGTAAAATCTTTAGGTATAAAAAGAGGCGTTTCAGCCACACGGAATTCGATAGCTCCCGGGTGTAAGCCATGCAACTCCTTTAAAAATGCGTCATATTTTTCCTTTGTGAAGTTTGAATTGAAATGCCGGCGTAATGATGGAACCATGCTGACTGATTTAGTAAGGTCAATTTACAGCAAAAAAGTTCACGAACGCCTGGAATGTTAGGTCGAGCAGGCGCGATGCGCATTTTTTCAGATGGTAAACCTCTGTATTAAATCGCTTCCACCAGTGCCAACTGTCCAATAGCCTGATTGAGGAAATTAGGAAGGATATGAGAATAGGTCCAGCGGATCTTATCAGGATCGTTGAGTTGCTCAAGCATACTGTTGAGCTTTTGTTCGCCATGATTTTCTATCACCGCTTTTCTTTTCTCCTCTGTTTCAAAATGGCGTGTCATACCTTCCGCGTCGGCTTCGGGGTGAAACTGGGTACCGACCATGTTCTCATTAAAACGAATGCCCATCACTGCACGTTCGTAAGGGACATGTGGTCTCTCTTTTTCAATACAAAGCAGGGAGCCACCCATTTCGCTGATGATATCATGGTTAGGTTGAATGACCTGGTGGTCACGGCTGTCGACAGCATAAAAGGGGTCGTTGAGCCCTTCGAATACCGGCTCTGTTTTTCCTTCTTCCAGCATATGCACGGGGAATACTCCAAACGAAGTGGATTTTCTTTTATAGACAAGCCCGGCATTGAATACCCGGCAGGCCAGTTGAAACGAATGGCAAATAAAGAAGACCTGCTTTTTTTGGGTGTTGGATGGGTTATTATTCCACCGCATCATTTCATCCACCCATTTGCACCACGCAATATCCCAGTCGTCAAAGCGACTTTGAAGCGGGTCGCCAGGGCCACCGCTGGAAATATAGATATCAAAAGATGTATCGGGGAGTTCATTTTTTTGACGCACATCGAATTCAGTGACCTCGATGGCCTGGTCAACCGTGTGTGACCAGTCGTGGATGATCTGTCGGGTACAGCGCATACCCTGGTTGGTAAACCATCATTCAAATCGAGTATGGCAATACGGATTAGTTTTTGCTCGTTCCAAATCATCCGGCAAAAATAGTATTTTTTTGAAGGAGACGGAAGTTGAAACGGATAAGAATTAACACCAGGAACTGAATGGTTAAATATGCATTAAAATTCGGGTATTTAGCATGGTTCAGTAAACATGCTGAGAGTCATCCAGCAAAAAAAATGATTTATGTCAAGGCCATCAGCCCATATCATCCCTTCTTCTGCCGACTGCCGACACTCCCTATCTTTGTTGCATGTTAAAGTATGCAGTGATAGTAGCCGGTGGCAGGGGCACACGAATGGGAGAAGGACTTCCCAAGCAGTTCCTGATGTTGAAGAATAAGCCGGTACTATATTATACGTTGAGGGCATTTCTCGAGGCTTTTGACGATATGAGAGTGATTTTGGTGTTGCCTGCAGACTATACGGATATGGGCCAGGAGATCATTGATGCGTATTTTGATAGTGATCGTATTAAACTTGCCACTGGAGGTGATACCCGCTTTCAATCAGTAAAAAATGGCCTGCAACTTATCAACGACGAAGCCATCATCTTTGTACATGATGCGGTGCGTTGCCTGGTGACAACGACTTTGATCAGGGCTTGTTATGAAAAGGCAGTAGAGACCGGTTCGGCAATTCCAGCCATTGCCTGCAGGGATAGTGTGCGCTTAGTGAATGAAGGAGGCAATGACCCTTTAGACCGCG
>JAEYOL010000184.1 GCA_023411775.1 Bacteroidota bacterium
ATCTCAAGTAAAGCAGCCCAGTTGCCAAACCGCACATTTACCAGTACAGGAGTCATCGCGATATATTGGAGAAAGTTGCCAAGTGGAGCTTCCATATCCAGGTATTCTTTGGGAATACTGTTGACGGTTTCTTTGGCTGAATGAATGGAGTACGCCGAATCTCCGCTCATCATCGCATGGTTGGTTTGCATATGCAGGTTGTGGATGATATACAGGAAATCATTTCCAACAACCGGCGCATACAGGTTAATATACTCCTTATAGCTTTTCACCGCGGCTTCATTTACCAGCGCGCCTTTACGATAGTCGCCGGTACGCAGGTAAATATGCGAGGGCATATGCACCATGTGTGATAAGCCAGGGGTCAGTTGTCCCAGGCGGTCGGCACTTGCCAGGGCCTTATCGGCATAGGGTGAAGGTTCCATCACGTGTATATAGTAGTGGTTTGCGCCGGGATGGTTGGGATTTGAGACCAAAATTTTCTCCAGTACTTCACGTATCTCAGGTGTCCATGGTTTGGGCGTACCGTTTATATTCCAAAGATCCCAGGGGTGTTGCAGCATCAGGGCGTCGGCATACAGTGCAGCGATATCAGGGTCATTGGGATATTTCTTATAAGCGTCTTTCATTTTATCGGCGTACACCTGGTTGAGATGATCACGGGTGATGGTACTGTCGTCGGAATACCTGGCCGCCTGCGCTTCGATAAGCAGTTTTTCTTTTTCGCTGTTATTTGCAGAAAGTTCCAATGCTTTTTTAATCGCTGCCAATGCCATCGGTTGTACCGTATAGCCCACATCATTAATATTGGGTCCCTCGGCCAGTGCCTGCGCCCAATAGATCATGGCGTTGTTGGGATCAAATTTCAAAGCTTTTTGAAAGGAAGCTTTGGATTCAATTATATGAAACCCATAATACGTATTTATTCCCTTGTTAAAATAAAATTTAGCCGAATCACTGCTGGAAGAGATATTCCAGTTCCATCCACCCGAACCGGGCAGGGGAGGGACTTCCAATTCTTCGATCCATGCATTCAATACATTCCAATCAGGACTACATCCTACAATACCAGATCTGTAACTACGGTCTTTATTCTTTGCGTTTGTGGAAATATTTTCATAACGAAAGGCAAGTCCGGCAGCGATGGCAAAGGACACCGGGACAAAGAAAAGCAGTTTGGGGCGCATGGCTTTTTTGATTGGTCAATAAAAGTTACAAAAAAACCTAGTAATTGAAATTTTTTATTGCGCCAAGGGAGGTAATAAAATCATTGCTGTCCGGGAAATTCTGGTCTTGTGGGGATTGGTTGAGTGGCGAAACTCATTTTGCTATTCGAAAAAATCTACATCTATACATCACTACCGATGGTTCAGGGTCAGGGAAACACAGTAGGGGACATAGTGACATAGAAAACATAGAGAGATTCTACAGTAGCCATCTATGTTAACTATGAAACTATGTTGCTATGTGTTTCAAGAAAATATCTGCTATGAAAAGCAGGTTATGAAAACAAAGGCTATACAACTTGTTGTCGTCGTTGTATCTCACCCCATTGGGATATCCCGGGAAAACTAAGTAAAGCCTCCACCCAAGAAAAATTCGTAGAAACCGTGCCGGGCCTGGCTTCTATAACTATTCTAAACTTTATTCCGGACAATATTGTAATAAAATTGGGAATTTGTAGCCGGTTTACAAAGCCAGGAATCCGATGAATTTTCTATTCCAGGTAAGAAGTCCAATTACAAATTCCCAATTACTTTCTGTCTATGCTTCGGGAGTCAGATACTGTGCATATGCGTAGCCTTCTTCACCATCGTCGGTGCGGATCAGCCACCACTGGTCGTTGGTACGACTCACCAGGGTTACAATTTCATGATGCGCTGCTTTTCCTACGATGGGCTGGTCGGTACCAGGACCCTTGCGGATATTGAGGTTGGACCTTTCTGTGGTTACTTTGGCCTTTGAGCCGGCTGCCGCGGGCGCTACATTTACGTTCATCACCACATCGCCGGCGAGAAAATTAGGATCGATCCTGTTATAGATATCCCAGAGCTGATCCTTGACAGATCCGCTGGGAGCTTCTCCATCGATATAGAGCACGCCATCCTGTTCGCGAACCTGCAGATTGCTTACACCTGATGCGGTAGCAGCATCAGTCAGTTCTTTGTATTTATCCTGTAGTGCCATAGTTTAAGTTTTTAAAAATTAATTGGTGATTTTTAAACCGGATGCATCCACTCTCTTGGGTTTAAGCCCGTCGAGAGCAGGTTTGAGTTTTTTCCAGGAAGCGGATTTTAATTCACCAGATACGGCAATTACACCATCATTAACGGTTGCGGTTACAGTCGGGTAATCTTTGGTAGCATCACGAACCGCAGCAGTGAGCGGATCATCGGCTGTGATCTCAACAGGAGCGGGAGGTGGCGCAACCGTAACATTATTCTGCACCGATTTAACGCCTTTTACGGCTGTGGCCAGCTCAGTAGCTTTTGCCCTGGCGGCTTCATCTTTTGCTTCGCCCGATACGGTGGCTACACCATCTTTTACATCTACCATCAGTCCTGCAGTTTCAGGATTGGCCTGGAATGCAGTCTGCACAGCAGTCCTGACATCTTCATCTTTTACTTTTGATTTACAGCCAGTCACTGTGCTGCCGATCAATGCGGTTGCCAGGAGCAAAAGCATCCATCTGTTTAGTTGTTTTTTCATTTGCTGGGTTTTTTATTGTTGTAAAATTCCATAAGCGCATTGCCTAGTGCAAAGTTTATACCAAGCTCCAAACAACATCAGTTCCCTTCCAGTGATACGATCAGCTCGAATGTCTTTTCGTATTTCGCGTTGAGGTTTTCCAGTTCAGCGGATACTTTTTTGTAATTGGATTCTGCTTCAAGGAATTTGGATTTATCAGAATAGGTAGCGGGATCAATCAGCGAAGCTTCGAGTTCAGTCTTACGATCATTAAGTTTTGCGATCTGTTCTTCGAGTTGCTGAAAGATACGTTGTTGTTTTTGCAATTCCTTTTTTTGTTCTTTATTGATAGGAGTAGAAGCCTGTGGACGGGATACAGGTTCTGCCGGTTTCTTCACGATTTTTGATTCCTGCTTCTCGACTTTTTTACCAGACTCTTCTTCCTTTTGTTTCTTCGCCATTCTTTCTTTCCAGGCCACGTATTCTTCATAGCCACCCTTGAACTCTTTTATTTCGTGGTCTACGATTTCCCAGATCTTATTGGCTGTTTTTGAAACAAAATACCGGTCGTGACTCACCAGGATAATACTTCCCTGGTACCGGTTCAGCGCCTCGATCAACAATTCGCAACTATGCATATCGAGGTGGTTGGTAGGTTCATCGAGCATGAGGAAATTGGCCTTGCTCACGATCACTTTTGCCAGGGCAACCCTTGCTTTTTCGCCACCGCTCAGGATCCTGATCTTTTTATCAGCATCATCACCACTGAATAAAAAGCATCCCAGTAAACCACGCAGTTCGAGCTCGTTCATCTGGCTCCCGCATTCCTTCATTTCATCCAGGATAGTATTGTTGATGTTTAGCGCTTCGAGCTGGTGTTGTGCATAAAAGCTTTCTTCCACATTATGTCCCCATTTTCGTTCCCCTTCGCTAAAGGATTCCACGCCCGCAATGATACGCAGCAGGGTAGACTTACCTTTACCATTGGCGCCGATCAGCGCGATCTTGTCACCGCGTTCTATTTCCGCCGAGCTGTTTTTGACGATAAGATTATCGCCAAACGACTTGGTGACATTTTTTAATTCAACCAGTACACGACCCGGTTGTTTATCGACACGGAAATTGATCCTGATGTCCGGTCTTTCCAGCGTGGCGTCTTCGATCCGCTCCAGTTTGTCTAGCTTTTTTATAATGCTTTGCGCCATCGCAGCCTTACTGGCCTTGGCACGGAATCGTTCTACCAGTCTTTCATTCTGCCGGATATAGTCCTGTTGGTTCTCATACGCTTTTTGCTGCATCTCGATGCGAATGGCTTTCTCCTTTTCGTAAAAATCATAGTTACCATTATAAATATGCAGCTGTTGCTGGTACACTTCCACGATCTTTGTGACCATCCGGTTCAGAAAATATTTATCATGGCTCACGATTACGACCGATCCCTGGTAATGCTGCAGGTATTTCTCCAGCCACTCAATAGATGGAAGGTCGAGGTGGTTGGTAGGTTCATCCAATAACAACAGGTCGGGTTGTTGTAAAATCATTTTAGCCAGCAGCACCCGCATCCGCCATCCACCGCTGTATTCTTTATAGGGACGGTTCAGGTCGGCATTGGCAAAACCCAGGCCCTGCAAGACTTCTTCAGTTTTATGATGGATATTGTATCCGCCCAGGGTTTCAAGTTCGTGTAACTTATCGGAATATTCGTGCAGGGTTTTCTCATCGCCCGTTTTTTCGAGCTCTTTGCCCAGTTCCTCGATTTCCTTTTCCAGTTGTAAAACTTTCTCAAAAGCGCCCAGGGCTACCTGCAGGATACTATCGTTGGTGTCGAAACTCAGCAGGTCCTGGTGGAGGTAACCTATGGAAGTACTCCTGCTTCTTTCCACCGTCCCGGAAGACGGGCT
>JAEYOL010000236.1 GCA_023411775.1 Bacteroidota bacterium
AGTAAAAGATTAAGGAGTAAATTTCTCCGTGTACCCCGTGTTTGCCTCCGTGCACTCCGTGACCAAATCTCTAGCCTTAAGTATATCTGTAAACAAAAGCGAGCAATTCAATATTGACCAAAAGAAACTATTAACTAGCTCCGGCAAGCACTGCCTGGTCTTCTTTGCGATGCACGATCACAAACCAGCAGGTAACGGCGATTGATAGGATAAAATAACCCGCCAGCAGGTAAGGCGCCTGGGAGAAATAATTACCCGCACCGAACCAGTCGTTTTGCTGGTAAATAAAAAATAACCCTAACCCGCTCCTTACTATTTCCCATAATGCTGCGGAACTGTTTCGATCCATTAGGTCAGTCAATGCATACACACTTAGGAAAATAAATCCTCCATACCAGAAAATATAACCTGCATCCAGCCGGTTGATCAACGCGATGTTGCCAAAAAGGTAGCTTGTAAAAAACAGGATCATCAGTAATTGGATCCAGGTCCAGCTATTGAAAAGAGGCGATGTACGGGTCTCATATTTTTCGAAATGATACACGTCTTCAATTTTATAAACAGGATATTTTTCCGCTACATCGGCTGGCCGGTAACCGGTGGGTTTAAACCACAGCGTGAATTTTTCCTTCCAGCTTTTTGTTCGCCAGGCGTCTCTTATCAATAACCAGATATGCTGAAAATTGATCCTGATCGGGTTCCAGGTACGAACGGGCCTCGTGATACCATAGACTGGCGGCACAGAAGGAAGTTCTTCCTGGAAGCTGCCAAACCATTTATCCCAGAGAATAAATATCTGGCCATAGTTTTTATCGATATACTCCGGGTTGATAGCATGATGCACCCTGTGATGGGAGGGTGTAACGAGAAATTTTTCAAGAAAACCCATCTTGTTGATATGCTGGGTATGATACCAGAACTGCGCAAACAGATGTAGCGGGGCCACTACGCCAATCACCTGGGCGGGTACACCCAGCAGGGCAGCCGGTAAAAGGAAAATGGCGAAGATCTTTACGATCGAGGAAATGCTCTGGCGAAGCGCGCAGGCCAGGTTGAAATCTTCGCTGCTATGATGAACGATATGGCCGTTCCAGAAGAAGTTATTTACATGTTGCAGGCGATGTACCCAATAGCCCGCAAAGTCAAGGGCGATAAAGGCGATGACGTAAACCACGATCTTATTCGGGATTTCGGTAAGGGCAAGGTTGTTGAGAAAAAATGGGTAGGAGAGAACAACCAGGTAAAGACCTACCACATCTTTTGTAACGTTTGTAACACCACTGCTGAGGCTGCTGACCATATCCATATTGCGGACGGTGTCTTTTCCTTTGTGCCAGCCATACCATTTTTCGAATAAGACCAATACCAGGAAAGCGGGCATGGCAATGAGCAGTATCTTCCCATAGGTTTCCATAAACAAGCTTGTCTACGAATTTACAAATTTTTGGACATGAAGGTCACAAAGGGAAACGGAGGGCCAAAGGACATCATTTTGAAGAATCTCCGTGTTCTCCGTGAAAATCTTCGTGTACTCCGTGACCTTTTTTTTGGACACGAAGCGCACGGAGGAAACACGGAGAGCACGAAGGAAGAAATTTTGAGAAAATCTATGCGTTACCCATGGGCTTCCGAACGATTTCGTTAAATATTTGTTGAGGGAGAGTAGCATCAACACGAACTTCTTATTTTTATACCCATATGGACTGTAAATCTACCCGTTTATCTTACCGGCAAACAGGTGCTTTTTCAAAGATAGCAGTGGACTATAGCGACCAGGCAAATGCCTTGTTGCCTTTTATCGCTCATACACCGGACTTAGATGGCATAAAAAACGCTATCGCCGCCCGCCAGCAGTTTCCAACTAATCGTCAAATGCTGGTCGAAGAATTACAGACACAATATTCGATCGTATCGCCTTCTGAACATGTTCAGCAAAATATTGCCTCCCTTTTATCACCCGATACATTTACCATTACCACGGCTCATCAAACTAATATTTTCACAGGTCCATTATATTTTATCTACAAGATCATCCACGCCATAAAACTGGCTGACCATCTGAATAATGCTATTCCTTCTTCGAGGTTTGTGCCGGTGTACTATATAGGCTCCGAAGATGCCGATCTTGAAGAACTAAATCATATTCACCTTGAGTCGGGGAAGCTTCAATGGAATACCCAACAAACAGGCGCGGTAGGCCGGATGAAGATCGACAAGGAATTGTTGAAACTGATCGACACCATCGAAGGCCAACTTGGCGTGCTACCTTTTGGCAAAGAAGCAGTGTCGCTCCTGAGGGAATGCTACCGGTCCGGCGAGGATATACAAACCGCTACTTTTAAGTTCGTACACGCACTGTTCGCAGATAAAGGACTGGTAGTGCTGTTACCCGACAATGCCCGGCTGAAAAGCCAGATGAAAGAGATCTTTAAAGATGACCTCCTTCAGCAGTCGGCCTCGGGTATTGTTGAAAAGACTTCGGAAAAATTGGGCAGGCTTTATAAAGTACAGGCTCATCCGCGTGATATCAATCTATTCTACCTGGAAAATGATACACGTGAGCGAATTGAATGGCATGGTGACAAATACAAAGTACTTAACACTAAAATTGAATTCACAAAGGATCAAATACTCGCTGAACTGGAAGAACACCCCGAACGTTTTAGTCCCAATGTGATCTTACGAGGATTGTACCAGGAAATGATTTTACCCGGAGTAGCCTTTATTGGTGGTGGGGGAGAACTGGCATACTGGCTGGAATTGAAAGATCTTTTTGAACACTACAAGCTGCCTTACCCGGTCCAGGTATTACGCAATTCGTTTCTGATCATTGATGCCCGTATGCGGCAGAAAATAGAAAAACTGGGTTTCAGTGTTACTGATATTTTTGCGCCCGCGCAGGAACTGCTCAACCAGCTGGTAAACCGTGGTTCGGGTAAAAAGGTCCAGCTAAATGGTACACTCTCGGCAACGGAAGAATTATATGAGGCCATAAAACGCCAGGCTGCTTCGGTAGATGTCACACTCGAAAGACATGTCGATGCACTCAAAACCTCGACCCTGCACCGCCTGCGCGAACTCGAAAAGAAAATGCTACGTGCCGAAAAAAGAAAATACTCAGAACAAAAGCGGCATGTTGAGTTGATTCGTTCCCGATTATTTCCAGGTGAGGGACTGCAGGAAAGACATGATAATATGCTGGGTTATTATGCAAGGTGGGGAAGTGAATTTCTTCAAAAGTTATATGAGCATTCGCTGGTACTTGAGCAGGAGTTTGTGGTATTGGAACTGAATTGACAGATCATTTGGCCCGGTAGGCGGGAAGACGAGGAGAACATCTTTTCCTTTTTATCCGTATTAAGCTACTTTAAAAATCTTCCTGCCTCGTTTGCTTGCCGGCAACAATAGATTTTATTTGGCCGGGGAGGCGGGAAGACGAGGAGAATATCTTTTCCTTCCTTTTTATCCGTATTAAGCTACTTTAAATTTCTTCCCGTCTCGTTTGCTTGCCAGTAGCAATAATTCTTCCCGTCTCACCGCCTTCCCGGCAACCATTTCCACTTTTCCTTTTTATCCGTATTAAGCTACTTTAAAAATTCTTCCCGTCTCACCGCCTTCCCGGCAACCATATCTTTATTTTGTCAGAAAATGTAATGCTGCTTCGAGCATTTGGGTATAAGTTTCGAACTTTCCATGTTCGGTCTCGCAGTTGAGGTAGCAGATTTTTTTTTCCCCGTAATAAACACTTAGTGAACCGTCCTGTTGCACGCGGGTATTGTCCTGCAGCACGGAATTGTATTCGGCAGATGAAAGCTGTTGGAAAAGCAGGCTGTCGGTGGTTAGGAAAAAATCATCCGGATCCATTTTGTGGTTGGCAAATACTTCCTGCGCGTCGCTGCCATATTCGGCATCTGGCATATAACTCTGGATCGACAGGCCACCTTCCGTATTGTTGTGAAGTGCGATCACGCAGGTATATCCTGCAGGCATCAGCGAGAGGAGACGGTTGGCCAGTTTTTCAACTTCACTAATAGCGGCGGCGCTACTATTGCCCGAGTTTTTTAATGACCGTTCTATACCTGTACGGGAAAAGATGCGATTGGGGTCAACCGAGTAGGTTTGATTGTTTATGCGGAAACGAATATTTCTTTTTTTATCATTTACTATCCTGATCAAAAACCCACCCCTCTCCTCGAGAATCTTTTGTGCGCTTTCAACGGAAGTTGTTTCATCGGCATGCAGGTTGATAAAAACGATATCCTTTTTATCTCCATATTCGGATACCTCAATGCTGACCTGGTCATCGCCGATAGCATGAACGATAGTCTCGGTGCGAGGTGGAAAGTTGACCTGTGCCGACAGGCAGCCTGCCAGGAAAAAAAGCAAAAGCGGTAGATATATTTTTTTCATTGGGTTATTGGGGGATATGCGGTTAATACGCGTTTTTTTCTCCCTTTACCATATTGAATGCGGTCATCAGGATAATACGGGTATCGAGCCAGAGACTCCAGTTTTCAAGATACCAAAGATCGTATTCTACGCGGTTACTGATATCCTGCATGTGTTTTATTTCACCGCGGAAACCATGTATCTGGGCCCAGCCCGTGATACCGGGTTTGAGGAAATGGCGTACCATATATTTATTCAGCAGCTTGGAGTAGTCATCGGTATGCTTGAGCATATGCGGACGCGGACCCACGATACTCATATCACCCAGGAACACATTTAGAAACTGTGGCATCTCATCAAGGTTCGACCTACGGAGGAAAGCACCCAGTCGCGTTACCCGCGAATCATTTTTAGTGGCCTGCTTTTCATTCGACTCCTTGTTGACCTTCATACTTCTAAACTTGATACAGTTGAAAGTCTTACCACCCTTGCCGCTTCTTTGCTGGCGAAAAAAGATAGGGCCTCTTGAATCCAGCCAGATCAATAAGCCGATGATAGGTACCATCCAGGACAGTATGAATACAATCACCAGCGAACTGATGGTTAAATCATAAAGTCGTTTTTTGATACGATTGCCCACATCATCCAATGGTTCTTTTCTCAACGACAAAACCGGGATGTCTTTTAGGTAATCCAGGTGAACGGGCTTGCGTATAAAATGGTTGAAATCGGGCACGATCCGGAAACGGATACAGGCCTGGTCCGCATCGCTGATCAGTTTGTAAATGCCGGATTGCTGCTCAGGCGCGATAGTGGAAAATATCTCGGTGACCTCGTACTGCTTTGATGCAGTAATGGCATCACTGATCCCACCGATGATGGGGTAAATGGAGAGCTCGTTGACATTTTCGTGTTCTTCACAAAACCCTACAATTTCTGTTTTGATGGGCTCCTGTTCCAGGTAACTCGCCAGCTTCTTGCCGCGTTCGTTATAACCGATGATCATTACTTTGCGAACAATATGCTCTTTGTTCTGAAAGAAATGCTGCATGGCCAGGTGAAGAAATCGGTTAATCAGCAGGCTGATGGCAAAGGAGGAAAGTATGCTGACCAGGAACAGTCGGGATATCTGGTTGTCCTTATTAAAAAACAGGTACAACATTTCAAATACCAGCAGGTAAGCAAATGCGGTAACTGTGCGCCGGGAGAATTTTTCAAATGAATATATATAAGCGTCCTGATATATGCGTGTAGCCCAGCTGGCTGCCACCCAGGCGGCGTTAGAAAAAAACCACAGGTAGGTATATTGAACCTTATTCAATGCGATCACATCCCTGAAAACGTATTGACAAATAACAAATACCAGGTTCAAAACGAGTATATCCAGGATAACAAACGTAATTCGTAATAGGGTGGCGAGACGCTGATTCATGGTAACTTTTATAAAAATATACTCTGTCGATATAAACTGCTAAACGGGTTGGCTGATTCTAATTGCCGATCGTTAAAATCACGGCCGATCTACCGTAAAAATATAAATCTTTTTTAGGTTTTTACTTAGTTCTAAGAATATCTACTTAGTATATGTGGAAGGGGCTTCCCGGCTCATTTTTCGGGCAAAATTGATCTGGGATAAGTGGCGGTATGTCAAATAGAATAAATACGACGTAGACTTTCCAAAAAATCCCCCCATTTATTCACATTTCTTTAGCGTCTCTTCTTTTGGCAAAGAAATTGAAATAATCTTGGTTAGTTGATTTGTTATTAAACAAATTAATATGAAATCCGAAGTCGAAGGTTAAGGCAAAAAGGTTTCATAATCCCGTATCAGTGAAAATCCAGTACCTATGAAGCTATTTTACCCTGGCAGAAGTCTGTGTATTCCGCTTGCAGTAGCATTTTTATTCTTATCCAATCTCGCCTTTTCTCAAGGCACCGCAAATTTTTCCTTTAACGCAATTCCTTATAGTGACCCTGATTTTATCGCGCCCGGTCGTGGTGCTGAGCAGTGGCATAATGGGACCGCGAGAATCAATTATCCTACAGAGTCCAACAACCTCGAATCGCCCGACCTGTATTACAGGTTTGAATGGGCACGCCTCGAGGGAGCTACGCAGGGCTCCTATAACTGGTCTTATTTTGACAATCTTATTAATAGTGCTATTAATAAAGGCCAGAAGTTTTCCTTTGGTATTATGACCCACTACTCTGATGGTGGGTATGTGTCATACGATGGAGGTACTTCATCTTATCCACTCTACCTGCACAACCTGATGCAGGCGGAAGCCACCAATAGCCGTGACTGGCTTAGTGGCAACCGGGTGTGGGTTCCCAACTGGAACAGCCCCAATTACCTGGGCCGACTCAGGGCGCTTCATGAAGCGCTCAACCAGCATATCATGACCGGTTCATATACACCGTCGTCAGGACCGCATGCCGGCAAGCGTGTTAACTACCGCGATGTGATATATTGCATCGACATCAGGGGCTATGGTAACTGGGGTGAATGGCATAGTGGTGAAATATGCGATTTTAACGCGTATCCTACCGGCCGCCAGCCCACAACTCAGACTTTTAAGACTATCATTGATCTGCATACACAGGTGTTTCAAAACTGGCCGCTCGTAATGATGGTGGCAGGTTATGATGGTGGTTATACCGGTATTTCTCTTTTTGGTGTACCTGCAGAGGTTTCTTACTATGCCCTCACCGCCAGGAATAAATGGGGTGCTGTAGGCTATCGCCGTGACCAGTGGGGTGCCACAGATACCTATCTCGACAGGTTGATGGCCAACAACAACCAAACCTATAATGGTTCTGCTCCCTTCAAAACTTATATTCTTGAAAAATATAAATACGCACCTGTAACAGGTGAACCCATGCCAGCCAGCCTGGACATGTCAGACCTGGAAAACCAGGTGATCCTTTACCATGCTACTTCCGTAGGAAACGGGAACTGGGGCGCTCAGCCGAGCAGTAGTTCTGTAAAAGAAAATATCCGTCGCGGGTTCAAAAGAACCGGTTATAGGATCGAACTCACTGGTGGATCTGCAACCGCAACTACATCAAACCTTACGGTAAATCTCAATTGGAGAAATGTTGGTGTAGCACCGACTTATGAAGACTGGAAAGTGACATATGAATTGCGTAATGGATCTAATGTTGTATGGTCCGGCACTTCCTCATTCAAACCGAAATTGTTTTTGCCTTCTACCACTGCCACCACCGCAACCGATGTATTCAACAGGTCGGGTATACCTCAGGGAACCTATTCACTATATGTTATTATCAAGGATAGCACAGGCTATCGCCAGCCACTGCCATTGGCGATCCAGGGTCGCGGTAGCGATGGTGCTTACCTGCTAACCAATAGTCTTACCATCCCTGCTGCCAGTGGCAACAACCAGTCACCAGTGGCCAACGCAGGTTCAAATCAAACAATTACATTGCCCACAAGTACAGCCAATCTTAATGGCAGCGCTTCTTCTGATCCGGATGGATCGATCAGCAGCTATCTGTGGCAACAGGTGAGTGGTCCTTCTACTTCAACCTTATCGGCTACTAATACAGCTAATATCACGGTGAGCAACCTGCGTGAAGGTGTATATACATACAGGCTGACTGTAACAGACAACGCCAATGCGACCGCAACAGCTACTGTTACCGTTACAGTCACCGCAGCAAGCACGCCTAACCAGGCACCCACAGCGGATGCTGGCCCCAACCGTACGATCACATTGCCGGTTAATTCTGCCAGTCTGAATGGTAGCGGTTCCGCAGATCCGGATGGTACAATAGCCAGTTATCTCTGGGAACAGGTAGGTGGACCTTCCACTTCAACTTTGTCATCCCGGAATACCGCCAACATTACGGTTAGTAACCTGCGTGAAGGTGTGTACACGTATCGCCTGACCGTTAGGGATAATAATGATGAGACTTCTTCTGCTACGGTAACAGTAACGGTGAATGCAGCCGCCAACCAGGCACCAGTGGCTAATGCAGGTTCAAACCAAACCATTACGCTGCCAGCCAGTTCTGTCAGCCTGAGTGGTAATGCTTCCACTGATGCAGATGGTAACATTATAGCTTATCGCTGGCAGCAGGTAAACGGTCCGGCTAATGCGACTTTCTCCGCTACGAATACTTCATCTATCACGGTAAGCGATCTGCGTGCCGGTGTTTATACTTTCAGGTTAACCGTTACAGATAATAATAATGCAACAGATACCCATGAAGTAACTGTAACGGTGAACAGTGCTCCTGCTAACCAGGCCCCGGTAGCCAATGCGGGTTCAAACCGTAACATCACGTTGCCGACCAATTCAGTCAACCTCAACGGTAATTCCTCATCTGATCCCGATGGCAACATTGCCAGCTACAGCTGGCAGCAGGTGAACGGACCTTCGAATGCGACCTTCTCTGCTACGAATACTTCAACCATCACGGTTAGTAATTTAGGTGCGGGTGTGTACACTTTCAGGCTAACCGTAACCGATAATAATAATGCAACAGATACTGATGAAGTAACGGTAACTGTAAATAATGCGCCGGCCAACCAGGCCCCGGTAGCTAATGCAGGTTCAAACCGTAATATCACGCTGCCAACAAGTTCAGTCAACCTTAATGGTAGTTCTTCATCAGATCCCGATGGCACCATTGCGGCCTACAACTGGCAACAAGTGGACGGACCTTCAAATGCGACTTTATCTGCTACGAATACATCAGCCATTACGGTGAGCAATTTGCGCGCAGGTGTGTATACATTCAGGTTGACCGTAACAGATGATGATGATGCAACCGATACAGACGATGTAACTGTAACTGTCAATGAGGCACCAACCAACCAGGCTCCGGTGGCTAATGCCGGGAGCAGCCGCTCAGTAACATTGCCGGTCAACTCGGCAAGCCTTAATGGTTCGGGTTCATCCGACCCTGACGGCAGCATTGCCAGTTACCTGTGGGAACAAATCAGTGGCCCGTCAACTTCAACGCTGTCGGCAACCAATACTGCAAACATCACTGTTAGCAACCTGCAGGAAGGTGTATATTCTTACCGCCTGACTGTTAGAGATAATGACAACGCGACATCAACGGATGTCGTGACGGTAACAGTGAATGCCGCACCCAACCAGGCTCCTGTGGCCAATGCCGGTCCTAACCGAAATATTACCTTACCCACAAATACAGCTACCCTGAACGGCTCCGGTTCATCAGATCCTGATGGCGCGATCAGTAGCTACCTGTGGCAACAGATCAGTGGTCCCTCTACTGCTACGTTGTCGGCCACAAACACAGCCAATATTACGGTTGGTAGCTTGCAGGCAGGTGTGTATACGTTCAGGTTAACCGTAACAGATAATGATAACGCGACAGATATTGATAATGTAACTGTAACGGTAAGTAATGGCGCAGCCAACCAGGCGCCATCCGCCAATGCCGGTCCCAACCGTACGATCACCCTGCCAACCAATTCGGCTACTTTAAATGGTAGTGGTTCATCAGATGCAGATGGCAATATCGCAAGCTACGAGTGGGTACAGGTGAATGGCCCGTCAACCTCTACATTATCGGCAAACAATACAGCCAATATCACGGTCAGTAACCTGCAGGCTGGTGTCTACGCTTATCGCCTTACCGTAACGGATGACGATGGCGGCACCGATACTGATTTAGTAACCGTTACGGTCAACCGTGCGCCCAACCAGGCTCCTTTGGCCAATGCAGGGCCTAATCGCACGATTACTCTGCCAACCAATTCGACAACCCTGAATGGCTCTGGTTCTTCGGATGCCGACGGTTCTATTACAAGATATAGCTGGCGCCAGATCAGCGGTCCTGCGGCTTCAACGCTGTCTGCTACCAATACTGCCAACATCACGGTTAGTAATTTGCAGGCTGGTGTTTACACCTTCCGTCTGACCGTTACAGATAACGAAAATGCTTCCGGATCAGACGAAGTAATGGTAATAGTAAATGCCGCACCAAACCAGGCGCCAGTCGCCAACGCTGGCGCAAACAGGATAATTACACTACCTGCCAATTCAGTTACCTTGAATGGAAGTGGTTCTTCGGATCCTGATGGCACCATCAGCAGTTATGGATGGAGGCAAATCAGTGGCCCATCTACGGCTACACTGTCGGCTACCAATACGGTGAACGTGACGGTAGGTAACCTGCAGGCAGGGGTATACGTCTTCAGGCTGACTGTAAGAGACGATAGCAACGCAGCGGATACAGATGATGTGACAGTAACAGTCAATCCCGCACTCAACCAGGCGCCAATTGCCAATGCCGGTGCAAACAGAACCATTACCCTGCCCACCAATTCGGTTGCGCTGAATGGAAGTGGTTCTTCGGATCCTGACGGTACAATCAGCAACTATGGATGGAGACAAATCAGTGGCCCATCAACTGCTACGCTGTCAGCTACCAACACGATGAGCGTCACAATTAGTAACCTGCACGCAGGAGTGTACGTCTTCAGGCTAACTGTAAGAGACAATGACAACGCTACGGACACGGATGATGTAACTGTGACCGTCAATGCCGCGCCTAACCAGGGGCCGATCGCCAATGCCGGTGCAAACAGGACAATTACACTACCAACCAACTCAGCTTCACTGAATGGTAGCGGTTCTTCGGATCCCGATGGTACGATCGCCAGCTATGGTTGGAGACAGGTAAGTGGTCCTTCTACTGCTACACTGTCGGCAACAAATACTGCAAGCGTCACTGTTAGTAACCTGCAGGCAGGGGAGTATGTCTTCAGACTTACTGTCAGGGATAATGACAATGCCACTGATACCGATGATGTAACTGTGACGGTGAACGCACCGGCCAACCAGGCACCGGTTGCCAATGCAGGGGCAAACAGAACAATTACTTTGCCCACTAACTCCACTACACTGAGCGGCGCTGCTTCTACGGATCCTGATGGTACCATCACCCGCTACCAATGGCAGCAGTTGTCGGGTCCTTCCACATCGACACTATCGTCAGCGACTGGTGTGAGTATCACGGTCAGCAACCTGGTAGTAGGTGTGTACACTTATCGCTTAACGGTTCGTGATAATAATAACGCTATGTCTTCTGCAACTGTAACAGTTACGGTAAACAATGTAGCAAACAGGAGACCAACGGCCAACGCGGGTGCAGACCAGGTAGTTGTAGTGACTTCAAACTCTGCGACACTTGATGCTTCCGCTTCAAGCGACCCGGATGGAACCATCGAGACGTATACCTGGCGCCAGATGAGTGGGCCTTCCGCATCGACCATGTCGGCTACATCAGGAGTAAGCATTACAGTTAGCAACCTCGAGATCGGTGAGTATGTATTCCGTGTGACAGTGAGAGACAACCGCAATGGTGTAGGTACAGCTGATGTAAAAGTAACCGTGATCGACAACTTCAGGAGCTATACTACGCCGATGGCATTGTACCCGAATCCTGCAACGGATATCGTCAATATCCGCCTGCTTGGTGATAAAGCTGAAAGGGCTGAACTGAGTGTCTATGATCTGTCTGGTAAGAGGGTAGTGCCCCCGGTTGTGGTCAACAAGCCAGTGGGAGCTTTTACAACTTCAATTGATGTAACTCGTCTCAAACCCGGTACCTATATCGTTCAGATCGCCAGCTTTGGTAAAAAGAAGATCACGGCGAAGTTCTTAAAGATGTAAATCCGTACTCTTATTCATAAATACAGCCGCCTGGATCCCCAGGCGGCTTTTTAATTGAAAGAAATCACCCCTTAATAAATTACTTGCCATGAAATAGTAATGGCCTACGTAAAGTAAACCGTACCCGTCGAGAAGCGAACGCTGTTTATCTTCCACCTTTCAGTAAAAACCCGATCTTCAAACCGAAGTACCTGTTTTTAACGCTGCCATCGTCACCACCACCTGGAGTAAGATCGGAAAGTCCAAGGTTATAGTTTACTGCCACCATGAAACCACTTTTAGTCTCGATACCAGCAAAAAAATTAGCGCCAATATCCGCTCTCCTCATATCGTGATCGTTGGGATCATTACCGAATTCATATGTATAAGTAGCCCTGACACCATTGTCGTTTTCCTTTTCTTTTCCCGACAATGCAAAGGCGATAGATGGTCCTGCACCCACAAAAAGTTGCAGGTTTGTCATTTCAGGCTTAAAAAGGAAGTTCAGGGGAATTTCAGCATAGTGTACGGTTAGTTTGCTTTCAAAGTTAAAATCCGGCTCTTCAGTTTTGGCACCTTTCTGTACATAGTTGATGGCTGGCTGAAAGCTGAAGTTATCGGCGATGGGGATATCTGCCAATATACCTACGGTTACACCAACTTTACTGTCGGGACTATAATTCGTGCTTCCTTCTTTGACGTGGAGATTTGCCAGCGTAGCCCCGGCTGTAACTCCGAAAACAACATTTTGAGCGTAAGTGGTGGTTGATAAAAACAAGGCAGGAATTGCTAAACTGGTTAATGACTTTTTCATGTTAGGACGTTTAGATGGGGCCTACTCATTTCGCTTTTCGGCATTGGCGCCTTACTCTATTACAGGATTTTCAGGTAGTTCCTTTGCATTCGTCCTTTTAAATCTGGTTCGTAATGAAGTTTTGGTTACTTGATGTCACAAGATATATCGAAGCTTCACCATCAATCAAGCATGAATTGATTGTCCGGGTTCCTGAGTTGGTAGTTAGATACTTTGGCTTAAGGATTATATAAAATGGGATTAGCAGCTGGGGTTAGTTATTAGGCATTTCAACCCGCCTGCCAAACCACGGGAGTCAAATGCCAATGATAATTTCAGGAGGCTTGTCAAATCAAGTAACTTAGGTGGGTCGCTAACAAATAAAAACAGATGCAAAAGCTACTGCTTGTTTTCCTATTGATAACTGTTGAAGTTTTCACACAACAAGGCACAACATTTTCTCCGCCTTTATGTCAAAACAGTACGTTCATTACAAGTGAACCGAATCAGCGCATCCTGATCATCAACTCATTTGATGCTATGGCGATGAAAGCCAGGAATAATAAAAGAAGCCTGTTTAAAGCGCTTGCAGACAGTCTCAGTATATACCTCTCCGATAAGGTGAAAACATTAGCTCACCGGAATCCCTTAAGAATCCCAGGCATATTGTTTAAGAACAGTCAACTTGATAGTAATGTTCTTGCCTTGTTGAAGGAAAAGGATGCTGCGTTGGCTATTGTGATATGGTCTGTAGATGCCCGGTTTGAAGAGTCCGGGGAAAAAGAGACCGAAGATTCTGATGGCAAAACAGTTACTGAAGTTTCATACGACCTGTGTGTAACAAATGAATATATCCTTTACAATCCTGATAAAGCACTCAAGCAGTCAAGGACTGAAAATTGCGAATATCTAACAACAAGAACCGTCAGGGGGAGCTTTTCCTTACGGTTTGGCCCCGATATTGTCGGCAAACGAAAACACACATATAGGCCCTTGGAGAACAATGCCAGTGCGTATATCACTGAAATTTTGCCCATACTAGACCAATATTAATCCGGTAATTTATTACCTGTTTTTAATACCGTAATATGCAGCAATTACTGAGTGTTGCAATTACCTGGCATTATTCTAAATGAAAACGGAACCTTGATTGACAAAGTTCCGTTCTCAAACCTTTTATCTACGAAGGTAGATTTAAACGCCTACCTTTTCCCCGTCAAACCTGCGGATCAGGCCGGCAGTTTCGTGAATATTGGCACGGGAAGAGGCGCCAAATAGTATAGACTCAATATTGGGGAGACTGCATACGTATTCTATCGCTTCTTTCGGCGAGATGGCGCCGCCACCCAACACCTGCATGGCAATGGCTCTTACCTTTCTTGTTTGGAGGGTCTGCTCATATAGTTCCTTTCCACCCGACATCCGGAAACCAGCCTTGTTGATCGAAGAACAGATGATCGGGTTTTCAATACCGGACTTCCCGAGCTCATCGAGCAGCATGGGCATGTTCATGGTGATGAAACCTGCTTCGGCGTCGTATTTCTTTTTGATATAGTGGTAAAATGCGGCCAGTACTTCCGTGGCACGCAGACCCAGCAGCAGGTCGGTGATCACATTTTGCAAAAAGATCACCGGGGTTTTAATGCCTTTGAACATTTTCATTTCTGAGTCAACCAGTAGCTCCATGATGGAGAGGTAATCCTTTGATATATACGCCATCCCTCCCTTAAACAATGACCCAAAGAAATTACCCGGCACATATTGTTTTAGCGCACCCACTACGCCAAGCTCAGTCACAGCATTGGCGTACTTATGCGCATATGGCATACAGGAGAAAATCGAAAAGTTCTTATATTTTTCAGGCTGCGACCGTATGATGTTGCAGATATTGGCAATACGATCATGGGTGGTACACATAAAGGTATTGATACCGGCGTCGCGGGCATCATCAAGTGTTTTGATGATGGCCTGGTCGTCTTTGAACCGGATCGACTGCGCCCTTGACTTCTCATCCGAAATATGATTGACCGCGAAGAATTGGTTGTCTCCAAAAAGTATTCTTTCCATCGGGTATTATTTTGAACTGTTTTTAATGAGTGAAATGGCCCTGTCGGTGTACCAGGCGCTTTCAAATGTGTTGATCGTGTTGGGTACTTTACCCAGTGCGGCTTTTACAAAATAATCCACCTGCGCCGAATACTCTTCACCCCGCAGGTAAAAGTCCACATCTTCGGTGAGTTCAGTGATATACTTCACATTCCAGCCTTTTGAATAACCAGCAGGGAAATTTGAGTCCTTGTAAAAGACTTTCAGTTCATTTGCATCGGAAATGATCTTACCTTTTGTCCCGATGATCGTGACAGAGGTTGACATTTTGCGATATGTATCATCGCTCCAGTTTACAGAGAGTACACCGCTTATGCCTGAAGACAATTCAAGGAGTGAATAGACCGCGTCTTCCACATTGGCAGAGTACACCGATTTTAAAAGGCTGCCTTTGGCTGCGGCTACGGGCGATAAAATATCGTTGATGAGGTCGATCACATGCGAAGCATAATCCAACAGGCATCCGCCTCCTTCTGATGGGTCGGAACGCCAGGTGTCCTGCTTTTTGTTGGTCACTACCGGTCCATAGGCCTCACCAATAAAATGGTAAATGTTACCCAGGGCACCGCTGGATACGATTTTTTTCACCTCGCGGAATGTGCCTACAAACTTATTATGATAGCCGATCTGGTTTACAAGTTTTTTAGATCCGGCTAGTTTTACCAGTTCTTCCCCCTGCGCCACAGTAAGGCAAAATGGTTTTTCGGCAAAGACATGTACACCTTTTTCCAGCAGGTCCTTGATGATATCATAGTGAAACTTTGTTGGCACCGCCACAAATACCGCATCGGGCTTTGTATCAGCCAGCATTTTTTTGTAATCGGTAAAGCAGTTGAATTTGCCATACTTCGTCAGAAAGTCATTCACCATCTTTGAAGTGTCACAAACGCCCACCAGGTCTACTTCGTTATGAGCTCCTAAAATCGAAAGATGGGAGATACCCATCTTTCCCGCGCCAATCAATGCAACTTTTAACTTCGTCATTATTTTTTTATGCTTTTTTGAAATAGTTCGATGTATTGATCTGTAATTGTTTCCCAGCTATACTCTTTCAACACCCTTTGTTTTGCCTTTGCCGCAAGGGCCAGCGAAGCATCCCGGTTTGACAGGGATTGCTCCAGAACCGTCCTGAGCGAGTCGATATTTGATTTTTCGAAAGTTACCGCATCCTCCTGGACCAGGTATAGATTCTCTTTGATATTACTGCATATCAACGGCGTTCCCAGCCCCATCACTGAAAGGATAACAGGGGAGAGTCCTTCAATATCAGACGGCTGTACATACGCATAGGCGTTCTGCATCAGCGTCACAGTGTCATCGCCATAGATAAAACCGGCAAACATGATACGGGGATCTGATGTTTTTTTGATCTCCAGTTCAAACTCGCTGGGATTCGGCGATCCGCCAACAAGTACCAGCTTTTTTGTGGTAGCCAGTTTCTCAAATGCCGGGATCAGGTATTGCAGACCCTTATCCGGGATAAAACGGCCAACGAATAGAAAATAATCGTCCTTTTGCAAACCCAGCCGCTCCAGGATATCTGTTTGCTTCACATCCTTGATCTCGCTTCCGAACGAAATAAAATCAAATTTCTTTTTGAACTTTTTTTCAAAGAGTTCCTTGGTGAAAATATTATCAATCGCGATGTACTTGCATGACCAAACAGCGAGATAAGCATTGGCCAGCACCAGTTTCTTCATAAACCAGGACCACTTGTCACGTTCAAATTCGGTACCATCAATGCTTAGGATGACTTTTTTCCTGAAGAGTTTCAGGATAAAAGCAAACAAGGCATTGTTGCCCTGTACATGTACGATATCGGCACTGTTGCGGGTGATAATATGCCAGGTCACTTTTGCGGAATGAATAATGGAATCGATCCCCGATTTGGAAATGGTTTTAAAGTAAACGATGTCTACGCCTTTATAATTATCGGCGCCTTTTTCCTGGCCGGGATAAATCCGGTTGTAACCTGTTACCTTATGCCCCCTTTCAGCTAGTCGCGGCAGAAACTCCAGGGCAAACTTGTCCGCCCCCGCGGATCCTTTGGATGGCGGAAGTGACCTGAAACCAAATGACGCAATGCGCATGCCCATAGACCAGCCTAAAATTTATCTTTTAAATAGTCTTTAAAATACAGGTCGATATAATCCTGAAGGGCGACGCGCCAGTCTCTCATGATATTAATACCCCGCAGCTCCAGTTTTTTGTTCACCAGCCTTTCGCAGGGCGGGCGTTGCGCAAAATAAGTGTCTTTAAAATGATCGGAACTTACTTCGGTTATCTTTACTTTTCCTTTTAAACCCAGTACATTTACCAGTTCTTCCGCTACTTCCATTCTTCCGGTTTGTCCCTTACATACCAGGTTATATAACCCCCAGTATTCTTTTTCAAACAGCAATTTAACGTTGCGTGCAAAATCGATGGTAAAGGTTGGCGTACCATCTTTATCGTTGACGATAAATAATTCGCGTTTGCCCGATACCAGTTGTTTGATCAGTTTATTGATAAACTTTTTGTCTTTGGTTGGGCCGCCACCCATCATCCAGCCTGCACGGCAAATAATATACCGATGCGCATGGGCCTGCACATATTTCTCACCCATGTATTTTGAACGGGCATAGTGTCCAAGCGGGTTGGGCTGGTCCCAGTCGTCATACAATTCTTTCTGGCCATCGAAGATCCCGGCGGTGCTGATATACAGCATGGGAATATTCAGGCTGTTGGCGATATATACCGCGTTCTCCACCGCCATGGTATTGGTGGCATAGGTATCATCGATATTGAGTTCGCAAAATTCAAGGTCGGTATAAGCGCCGAGGTGAAACAGGTAATCGGGCTTGAAGGCTTCTACATCCGCGCGGTATTTTTCCAGGTCGCGAAAATCAAGAAAGCTGAGCCAGTCTGTGTTTACATCTTTATCCGTGCATTTTATTTCAAAATCGTCTTTAAACACCTGGTAAAAGGCTTCGCCCAGCATACCGCCTGCGCCCGCCATATAAATCCGTTTCTTGCTTGAATTTGACATAATATTAAAGTTGTTTAGGTAGGGTGGTTATTTGGTTTTTATTTTTCAGGGGTTAAACATATAAAGTAATAGAGTAATTTCATAGTATTTCCTTGTATTCTTCAACCATTTTATTGGCACTGAACCTGGTATCAACATGTTGATATATCTCATCCTTCGAAAAATTCCCGGTTAAAACCCGGTGCCATTTTTCCGCAATATCTTTTTCATCCGGTGTGCACAGATAACCTGTCTTACCCTCCACGATCATTTCGCTGGCACCACCAATATCCGTGAGTACGCATGGAAGCCCCGACGCCATGGCTTCCAGGGCGGCAATGGAAAAAGTTTCGACGGAAGTGGAACAAAGCGTAAAGACATCACCGGCCCAGAGATAGGGTTGCACATTTGAGATCATACCGGCGAATAGCACATATTGTTCAAGCCCCAATTCATGTGTGAGCTTTTGCACTTCACGCAGCATCACACCGTCACCCAGCAACATGAGGTAAGCGGGACATTTATACTGATCGTGCAACAATTTCAAAGCTTTTACCGCGCCGATATGATTTTTTTCCACCCTGAACGATGCCGCCTTGACGATCACTTTTGCATCGGCTGGTATCTGGTAATTTTTTCTGGTGGACAAGCGACTGTTAAAACCTTCTACGGGAGGTTTCCAGTAATCGGTGTCAATGCCATTATAAATAGTCCGAAATTTCGATATGGGAAGACCCAGTTCATTGGCAGTGTATTTCTCCTGGTTGCGAGATACGGTAACGATGATATCGTTTTTTGTCAGCAGCCTTTTATAAAATTTGTGCATCCAGTATTCCTTCCTGTTTACGTGGATGGTACTATGGTAGGAAATGATACGCCTGCTTTTGATGCCAGTCATAAATATGGCGCAACGAACAAAAAAATAGGTGAAAAAATTTATGCAGAAGATCACATCGGGTTTTTCTTTTTTTATCAGCCTGCGCAATTTCATCAAAGGCGCAAGGTCAAACCGCGAGCGACGCTCAAGGGCGACAAACTGAATATCCTTCTTCAACTCATGCTCCAGCGCGTTTTGTGGCGTCAGGCTCACAATCGTCTGCGAGCCGGTATCGGCTGACAGGGCATTGGCCAGCGTGATGATAAATTTCTCAGCGCCGCCGATATTCAAACCCGGGGTGATGTATAAAATCTTTTTTGCTTTCATAAAGTCTGCCACATTAATGTGGTAGTCATAGGATGGATGCGACCTGCGAGTCGGCTGATAATTCCTCGGCCTCTTCCATCTCCCGCATTCGTGTTTCGGCAATCAGCGTTGCCACGAAGATAAGGGTGGAATAGGAGGTCAGCTCTTCATTTTGACCAATACAAAATATCAATACGAATATAGTGACCAGGGCACAGGAAGAGACCCCGGTACCTTTGAATGATTGTTTTAATATATGTGCCAGGAATAGAAAATAGAACAGTAGCCCTACAATCCCGCTTTGTATCATCAGGAGGAGCGGACCATTATGCGGGTTAAGATCGAGGTGCCCGAGATGTCGTGCCAGGAAGCCACCTGTACCGATCCCAAACATCTGCTCAACGAAGTCAAGATGGAGGAATCGCTGCCAGGCCACGGCCGCAGCTTCTTCCCGCCAGTCCATGGCGCCAAGCTGTTGCACATTATAATTTCGTCCCAGGGCTTTATTCAACACCTGGATCGGTTCATCGATCAGGCGATTGGTAATATTATCGACAAATTCACTACTCAGGTGAAGTGTATCCTGCATAAATGTGAAAACGAATAAGGCCATAAATACGGCCACCACCAGCAGCCCCAGGATATTGTAAACCCGTTTGGCTTTGCTATGATGTCTAAGTTCCCTTGCCAGCAGGATAAATGAGATCACAATGGTAGCCAGCAAAGTGCTTCGTGATGTAGACATCAGGATGCCAAGGCCCATAACAGGCAGTAACGCCAGCACGAGCTTATTCTTTATACGATTGTTTATAAATTCATTGAACAGGTATATAAAGCACATCCCGCAAATCTGTCCGAAAAAATTGTGGTTGTATATTTCCTTCACATTCCCCATTTCATCCAGTTCTACCGGAACCTTCATCAGTACAAGAAACACCCTTTGCACCGGGAAATCTCCAACAACCGCATAGGTATACAGAAGGTCGATAAAACAGATCACGCCTGAAATCACAAGGCTGGTCGTCAGGATGGAAAGATTACCCCTTTTAAAATAATAATACCAGGCAGTGTACACGGCAATCAGGGTAAGACCGGTCTGTTTGACGAATTGTTGCGTGGTCAGGTCGTACATCGCGGTGATGAGCACGGTGTAGGAAACAAATGCCACGATCATTAACATGCCCGAGTCGGACAAAAATGCCGGATGTTTCTCACCCCTGCCGGCCAATATGGTACGGCCAAACAGCGCGAGGCCGATGGCGGCACGAATGTTCAGGGGTAAGCCACCCATTTCAAAATTTATATCCGCAATGGTGATAGTAAAAAACAGGATAGCGATTAGCTCCGGCTTTACCACCAGCAAATACAGGAACAGTGCCCCACAGAGTATGATCAAAAGGGTAGACACCGGGATATAATTATGTATGGTTTATTACCGGCAAAATTGCCTGTTACGCAGCGGTGCGATATGAAGTCAAATTTAATATGTTGTACGGTATTCTTCATTGTCAGTTTGGTACCGGTATTACTTTTTCATAAAGACGATCTTACGGAATATGATGAACATGGCAATCATATAAATACCATGACCCGCCGCATAACCCATAGTGGCGCCCACCGTGCCGTACATTTCGATAAATACAATGTTCAATACTACCTGTGAAATACTGCTAACCAATTCCATAATGATGTAAGTGCGAGTCATGGATTTGGCAACCAGGATATAGGCCAGTACCCAGCCGGTAAGTTTGAGAAAGTCGCCAAGCACCTGGTAGGGAAAGAGTTTTTCCATACCGGCAAACTCACTTGTAAAAAGAACCGTGATCACAATCTCCCTGCCTGCGTACAGACCGATGGAAAATATGATCAGCAGGGGCATCACCAGTTTGTACACGGTGAAAATTTCTCCACGAAGTTCCTGCCTGGTATGAAGCTCCGCAAGCCGTGGCATATAGTATACACCCAGTGATGTTGCAAAGACGAGCATGTACATATTTGAAACCCTGTTGATGCCTTCCCACAAACCCGCTTCGCTGATGCCCAGTGAAGGATGGTCGGAGATATATCCGCGGATGATAAGCTGACTTACCGGCATCACGATAGCAGTCACAAGGGCCATCAGGGAGTAATGACCCAGTTTGCGCGCAGCTGTTTTGCTGAATTTGCGGGTGATCTCCCGGAAATTGAACCATTTGGCGTTCATCACCATCAAAAGAGTCAACACAAATACTACCGACTGGAAAGTAACCGCCGCGATCAGTGCACCGTAGATGCCAAATCTCAGGGCAAGGATGATGGTAAAGATCAAGCCGATGATGCTGCCCAATATGTTGGCGACTACATATTTCCTGAACTCCTTAAAGCCATTGATCACGGAAATCAGCAGCGTATTGAAAGCATAAAGTATCACGGTGCTGCCAAATACATAGAATACACTTTTATAATCCCTGTCTTTCAGAATGTTTTCGGCAAAGAAGCCGGCGCCGAAGATCAGCACCAGTCCGCAAAGCACAGAGAGTGCTGCTGTGATCCAAAAACCTGTGCCCAGGAAGAGCTGGTATTTTTTGGGTGAATCCCTGTATTCTGCTACGTATCGTGTGATACCATTGTTGATACCGCCATTGGATACCGCTAAAATGATATTTGTAAAATTGTTGAGCTGACCCAGCATCGCAATACCCATGGGTCCGAGGGGTCCCAGCAGGTAAGCCACGGCTTTGATGCTGACAAACCCGGTGATCATTTTTATGAATACGGCAATCGCATTCAGAAAAGAGATCTTGAAGATGTCGGCAGTGAATATTTTTTTGATACTGAGCAATCTCTGCATTTGAATAATAAAGTTGTAATTCTCTTTTTGAAAATATCGGCTTTTCAGGAAATTTTTTTCCGTGGCTCTTCCTTGCGGAAGCAATGGTATTTACTGTAGGAGATCAGGTACGGTAAGGGCGAAGTTGTTGTAAGGTGCCCAGGGTCCGGGAATAGCATAACTATGCTATTCCGGTTTCATATGCAAGTATATAAAATATCCGGGAAAGAATACTATAAAACCCTCGAAATTACCCGGCTTTCATCTTCAACTCCTGCAGCGACATTACCGTCTCCGGTGTTTCTTTGCTGATCTCGGCTACAAGGGCGTAACCCAGCGAGGGAAGAATGATCTTTACCGTAGTAGTTCTGATCTCCACCACGTTGCCTTCCCACATCATAAGCGGACCGTTTACGATCCGTACCCTGTCTTCCATGTTGATCGCTGTTTTTTCGAGTCTCACCACATCGTATTCCTGGAGGAATTTCCTGATCGTGTCGATCTCATCCTGCCTGACAACGGCGGGTTTGTTGAGCCAGTGTACAAAACTGATCACACCATCCGTATTGCGGATGCGCATATTTTGGTCTGCAGAAGTAAATACAAAAACGAAGTTGCGGAAAAGAGGTTGGTAAACCGGTTTTTTCTTGTCAGCCCAGGGTCGGGGGACTTTCGTTAGAGGTAAATACGTCTCAATTTGCTTTTTTACCAGGTTTTCAGCCACCCGTTTTTCATAACCGGAACGGGTATAGAGTACAAACCACTGTTTTTTAATCTCTGTGTTCATTAGGTAGATTTAATGTTCAAATAGTCATTTTCTTTTGTGGTTTTTCAAGAAAATGGCTCTGCCAGCCTCACTTACACGTACGGATTAGTGTGCGAAGTAGTTTGATCGTTTTCAGGGTATACAACAGTTCGGAGGAATCAGCAGTTACTAACTGTACTGCTTTTTCTTCTTCGTGTTTATATTATGTATGTAGCCATATCCATAACCGTACCCATATCCATTTTTCGTGAATCCACGGGATTGGATACCGTTAAAGACAATTCTTAAATTATGCAACGGGTTAACCTCGTTTTCCTCATCCAGTCTTTCCAGGTAACTCTTCGGTGTGAACTTATGTTTCACCACGTAAAGCGTTACATCACAAAGCGGCGACAACACATATGCATCAGACAACAGGCTTGCAGGCGCTGAGTCGATAATGATGATGTCGAATGCCAGATCGAGGTAAGCCAGTAATTCCTTAAGCCGCTCACTCATCAGCAGTTCGGAAGGATTATCAGGCAGTGGTCCGGCAGGCACATAGAACAGGTTGTCACTCAGCGTTGTTCTTTTGATGATCTGTTCGGGCTCACATTCTCCCTGCAGGTAACTGCTCACACCTTCTTCATAGCTGACATCGAGCTTATTGCTTAGCGAAGGATTAGCAAGGTCGAGCTCGAGCAGCACAACTTTTTTATCGGTCAGCGCCAGGCTAAGTGCCAGGTTGGCTGCCACAAAACTTTTCCCTTCACCAGATAAAGATGAAGTAACAAGTATTTTCTTTTTGCCGGCATTCCCACCTACATATCCCAGGGAAGTACGCATGCGGCGGAACTGTTCCGCGATGAAAGTACGTTTGCCCTGCTGGATAACCATTTGTTCTTTTGACTTATCGAGGCTGATCTCACCTATGATAGGTGTATTGGTCAGACCTTCTATTTCGTGGCGGAATAATATTTTACGATTTAAAAATTCTTTTAAGGATACAAATCCTGCTGGTAAAGCAAGCGCCATAATGAAAGCTACCACGTAGATTAGGTTTGCACGCGGTGCTACTGGCTCAAGGGATGACTGAGCTTTATCCACGATCCTCGTATCTATGATCGTGGAGCGGTGAGAGAGCTCACTTTCCTCAAGTTTTTGCAGGAGGAAGGCATAAAGGTTGGCTTTGATAGCCTGCTGACGGCTGATATCGATCAGTTCTCTTTCCTTTTGGGGAATGGATTGCAGCACGGTCGAGTAAGAATTATTGGTGGAATACAGATTCAGCTTGCTTGCTTCGAGGCTTGCTCTCTGGTTCTGAATGTTTTCCAACAGACCCGGTTTCAATTTGTTTATCTGGTCCCTGATCGACACCAGGATCGGGTTGTTTTCAGCTGTTGTTCTTTTTAATTTCTCGTATTCAAGCTCATGCGCCTGCAGCTTATTCAGCAGTTCAGGCAGAATTTTATCTTTCAGACCCAGGGTAGAGGGCACAATACCGTCCTGGTTCTCTTTATTTCTAACATATTTTTCCACCTCGTTCAGAGCTGAGAGTTCCATTTCTACATCAGCAAGTTTCTGGTCTGTTTCGTTTACACTTTTCAGGAACAATTGCCCCTGTGTGCTGATATCGACCGCACCTTGTGTGGATTTATAGCCCTGTGCTCGTTTCTCGATGTCGGTGAGTTCCTGCTCCACTTCCTTGAGACGTTTCTGAACAAAGGTGGCCGTATTAGATGCCAGTTTGTTCTTCTCATCGAGCGAAGCCTGGTTGTAAACCTGGATCAGTTCATTAAGGATATCCTCTCCCTGCCTGGGGT
>JAEYOL010000019.1 GCA_023411775.1 Bacteroidota bacterium
GAACAAACCACCCGTCGCATGCTTGATTCCATCAAAAATCTACCCGCTAAAGCGCAACAGGCAGCAGAACCGCTACGTATAAAACTCGACAGCCTGCAAAAAGACCTCAGCTATGCGGAATTCGCGATGAACAAATGGATGGAAGAATTTAATATTGATTCAGCCCTAAATCAGCTCGATCAAAGGATCGAATACCTCAAGTCTGAAAAAATAAAGGTGACGAAAGTGAAAGAATCGATCCTGAATGGCCTGGAAAAAGCAGATTCCGTTTTGAAAAGTAAATTCTAGGCATCAAGCGGCATCACGCCAAACTGCCTAAGATGATGCAGGGCATGTTTGTGCAGGAGTTGTACATTTTGTTCGAAGTCAAGATCGCCAAAAACGGGGTGACGTGTGGTTAGCCGATGATCTTTTTCAAACACGTCAAAAAACTTTATCAATTCTTCGTGCAAAGATCCAATAGCTGCCTGCACAGTTTTATATCGCAGTGGTAAAGGCTCTTCGGGTAATAGCGGGTGTCTTGTATTTTCTCTAAGTGGCCGGTCGCTCATCAGGAATTCGCGTACGCGTTGCAATTTTTCCGGGGGAGTATTGATAGTATCGTAAACCCGTTGACCATTGGCGACCATTACTCCTTCTATGGTCAGATGTTCTATCATTTGCTGCACATTCATTTTCCCCCAGCGTGGAGGAGTAGCCGGATCCAGCTGTTGAAGGTAACGGACCAGTTTTGTACGTAGAAAATTTTCCTTCTCAAAACTCATATGGCATCAGTGCTGCATTAAAGTGGAAGCAAGTACGCCAGCAGGATTATAACCCTGATAAAAATGCCATCACTTCAGCTTTTTATCGATCTGGGCGCAAAGCCTTGTAAAAATTTCATCTATATCACCGATCCCGTCTACATTGACGACCTTTTTAGCTTTTGCATAATACCCCGCTACCGGAAGGGTTTCGTTTTTGTACACTTCCTGTCTTTTACGCTGGATACTTTCGTCGGCGTCGTCAGAGCGACCGGAAGTCTTGCCGCGGTGGATCAGTCTTTTAATCAGCTCTTCTTCATTTACTTCGAGAAAAAGAACCAGGGCGATTTCAGATTTTTTTAGGTCGAGCAGTTTATCAAGGGCTTCGGCCTGGGCAACAGTCCGGGGAAAGCCGTCGAAAAGAAAGCCCCGGGCATCGACGTTTTCATCAAGCGCCGAACTGATCATACCAATGACCACTTCGTCGGGGACGAGTTGACCGCGATCTATAAATTGTTGGGCTTCAACGCCGAGCGGGGTTTTCAGCTTACGTTCTCTCCGCAACAAATCACCTGTAGCCAGATGGACCAACCCGTATTTTTCAATCAATTTTTCCGATTGTGTGCCTTTACCGCTACCGGGAGGGCCAAACAGGATTAAATTAAACATTATCGCTATTTAATTTCGATGAGGGGCAAATATAATGTAGTGTGATTAATTATCCTTGCCGGAAGGGTGCATTATCGGCCAGGGATAATGTTTTGTTAAGTCCCGCCGCTTTGTTCCAAAACGCCCCAAACAAACAAGCTTATCGTAACTTTGTTATACTTAAGGTATGACAAAATTCCACGCGATACTGGTCTTACTGATCGCTACGTTGTTTCAACATTGCGGTTTTTCACAGTCGAACAGCCCACAATCAAAAACAGGAATTATGGACAGCACAACAAAAAAACATCCACTGTATTCCAGGACGGATACATCCAAAATAGATATCAGCGATAAAGAATGGCAGTCTGTTTTGCCCCGTGATGTATATTATATCGCGAGGGAAAAAGGAACCGAGCGTCCCTGGACCAGCCCTTATGAAACTTTAACCGACAAGGGTACTTACTATTGCGCGGTATGTGGTAATGCATTGTTCAAAAGCGACACCAAATTTGAAAGCGGCTGCGGCTGGCCAAGTTTTTATGAACCAATTAAGAAAGGCAGTATCATCTACACACCCGATAACTCTCATGGCATGGTGAGAACCGAAGTGCAGTGCGGCCGCTGTAAATCACATCTTGGGCACGTATTCGACGACGGTCCGCCTCCTACCGGCTTGCGGTATTGTATTAACGGCGTTGTGCTTGACTTTGAAAAAGCAAAAGAAGCCGAGAAAAAATACAATGACAAGCCCTGATCACTGTGATTCATTACCAGCGGTTTCTTTTATTCATCCTGTAGCGCTTACTTTTGCGTTATGAAATTGTCGCATCTATCCGAAACACTAATCGGCTCCGAAATTGTAAAGCTGGGAGGTGAGATCAGGGAAAAAATACGCCAGGGTGAACGCATTTATAATTTCACGGTTGGAGATTTTGATCCTTCGATCTTTCCCATTCCACAGGAACTTGAAAATGCCATCGTCGATGCATACCGCCAGCATTTTACCAATTACCCGGCTGCAGAAGGTAACAATGATCTGCGAGAATCGATACTTTCATTTATTAAAGAAACGGAAGGCCTGGAATATGGACTTGATGAAGTATTAGTTGCATCAGGAGGCCGGCCACTCATCTATGCAGTGTTTCGCGCTATCTGTGATAAAGGCGATAAGGTGATCTATGCGGTTCCCAGCTGGAACAATAATCACTATACCCATTTCGTAGGTGGAGAACATGTGGTGGTGGAAGCAAAGCCTGAAAATAACTTCATGCCATCCGCGAATGATATAAAACCACATATCAGCGGGGCATCCCTGATCGCGTTATGCTCACCACAAAATCCTACTGGTACTACTTTTAAAAAAGAAGACCTTGAAGCGATCTGCGACCTGGTGCTTGAAGAAAACCAACGAAGGGGTGAGCACGAAAAAAAGTTATACCTGATGTATGACCAGATGTACTGGCACCTGACCTATGGAGATATCCGGCACGTTGATCCTGTTTCGCTTCGCCCGGAAATGCGCCAGTACACGATATATATCGATGCGATCAGCAAAGTGTTTGCCGCCACGGGTGTGCGTGTGGGATGGAGCCTTGGCCCACCGGTGATCCTTAGCAAAATGAAAGCAATACTCACACATATCGGCGCCTGGGCGCCTATGGCAGAACAAAAAGCAGTAGCCAGTTATCTCCGGGACACCGATGCGATAAAAAGATATCTTGATCATTTTAAAACCGAGATCGAGGAGCGGTTGCGACGGATTTATAACGCGTTCACGGAATTGAAAAATGAAGGTCTGCCAGTAGATGCTATTGCTCCGGAAGCAGCTATTTATCTCACCATCAAAATCGATCTCGCAGGGCGAAAAACAAGTGATGGGAAGGTGCTGGGCAATCAGAATGATGTCACTTCTTATATATTGTCGGAAGCGAGACTTGCTGTGGTGCCATTTTATGCATTTGGTGCCAGCAAAGATTCAGCATGGTACAGGCTGAGTGTAGGCACCTGTAAGAAAGATGAGATCGAAGAGATGATTGCAGCATTAAGAAGCGCTTTGAAAAAAATTGTTCCTGCCTGAAGTTGTAACAGGTGAGTACATAAATAGAAAAAGGAAGAATCTAATTCTTCCTTTTTTTATTTTATAAAAGTTTCAGCTTAATTTTTATTGATGAGAAACCGGAATTGTTTTAGTTCTGTAAACCGGATCGCCTTTAATATTTTCCTGGGGTTGGAAGTGATCCGGTTGCGATCGACTAATTCATGAGCTATACAAAACTGATCATCCGATTCCGTTCTGCGCAGCATATCGTTCAAACATTCTACTTCCTGTTCAATTGCCTGCTGGCTCATGAACTCACTTTTTAAGAGTACTAACAGATCCCTGTTTGGCATTTTCATCGCACAAGCATTTTTTAATAACCCGACATTCCTTTGTGACTTGGACAACCGCAATTACTGCCTTTGCCAGATCCGGAATAATAGTTACGATTGCAGGCGGTAAGTATGATCACTCCCGAGAGCAAAAGTAACAGTGTTATCTTATTAATGTTCTTCATAATTTGGATTTCTAAATTAAAACTATTTTAGAAACAAAATAGTATGCTTTTCCCTGAAAACGCAGAAATATTAACATGAGTTTGGACCCAATCGTAAAAAACGCAAACGTTTGTCGAGTGCTCGTTGCACCGCTCGATTGGGGGCTTGGTCACACTACCCGTTGTATACCTGTGATTTATGAATTGATTCGCCAGGGGGCCGAGGTCTGGATAGCCGGAGAGGGCATGCAGGTAGATTTACTTAAAAAAGAATTTCCCCAGCTCCAATACCTGCCTCTAAAGGGATATCGTATCAAATATAGCAGGACACGCCGGGGTCTCCTGTTTTCGCTACTCCGCCAGATACCTGCCATACTTAAAATCATCCGTTACGAGAATCATTGGTTAAAGGAGATGGTCGACTTGTACAGGTTCGATGCAATTATCTCTGATAACCGTTTTGGCCTATGGAACCCGGGCATCATTTCAATCTTCATGACCCACCAGCTGCGTATCAAATCGCCTTTAGGTAAGATTTCCGAAGATGTGCTGCAGAAAAGAAATTACCAATATATCCGTCGTTTCAATGAATGCTGGATCCCCGACAACAACATTGAAAACGGGCTGGCCGGCTCTCTTTCTCATCCCAAAATTTTACCCTCCATCCCGGTTCATTATACTGGAATTTTATCAAGATTAATGAAAACTGGTTCCGCGATAAAAAAAGGGCATCTCTTTATCTCCTTATCGGGACCCGAACCGCAAAGAAGCCTTCTCGAAGAAATTGTAATACGTGATATCAGTCATTATCATGGCACTGCTGTAATTGTAAGAGGATTACCTGGCCATCAAAACATTATTCCTTCCACCAACGACATCATCTTCTATAATCATCTCGAAGCTTCTGAGTACAATGCTGAAATAGAAAAAGCCGAATGGGTCATTTGCCGCAGTGGTTACTCTACCATAATGGACCTCGCCGTTTTACAAAAAAAATCCATCCTTATCCCAACACCCGGACAAACCGAGCAACAATACCTGGGGCAATTCCTGCAAGAGAAAAAATTCGCCCTTTCTATGGATCAAAATGAATTCAGTTTGTCAGAAGCTCTTTCTAAAGCTGAACTATTTGAATATGATCTTCCTGCTATTTCTGATAATAATCTTAAGATCCTGGTCAGTTCACTCATACAAAAGATCAGAGCCCGCTTTGAAGAATAGCTTTCTGCCGTCAATCAATCTTTGGATGATTTTTAACCTTAAATTTATACACCACCTTTTTCTATCACAAGGCAAATCAAAAGGCAATGAAACCAGGATCACCTATCAATCGACGAAAATTTATCAGCACCGCAGCCACAGCTTCGCTGGGCTTTACCATTCTTCCCCGTCATGTATTGGGCGGGCGGGGTTTTACAGCACCGAGTGACCAGATCAACCTGGCATATATCGGCTGCGGCACACAGGGGTTACGTGAAATGTGCGAGCTGATCACGAACCCGGACATCCGCATCACCGCGGTTTGTGATCCCAACAAACTAAGCACCAATTATATCGACTGGTCGCCCAACGGTATCCGTGATGGTATCCGGAAAACACTGGGTGATGCAAATTGGGGTGCTTCCTACCCTGGCATACCCGGTGGCCGCGATATTGGTAAAGAACTCGTAGAAAAATATTATAGTAAACGGGATGGAAAAACTTTTAAAGGCTGCAATGCATATACAGATTTCCGCGAATTGCTCGACAAAGAAAAAAATATTGATGCTGTAAAAGTGATGACACCCGATCACCTGCATGGATATATTTCTGTAGCTGCCATGAAAAAAGGAAAGCATGTAGTGATACATAAACCCATCGCCAACCGGATGTATGAAGCTCGCCAGGTGTTGGATACCGCCAGGCAAACCGGCGTGAGCACACACCTGCTGGCATGGAGTAAAAGAAGTGGAAATGACCGTGTGAAGCAATGGATCAATGAAGGCCGGATCGGTAAATTACGCGAGATTCATAACTGGTCATATCGCCCTGTGTGGCCGCAATGGACGGCCAATCCCACCGAAACTGATCCGGTACCTGCGGGTTTCGATTGGGATCTTAGGCTGGGACCGGTGCCCGATCGTCCTTATCACCCCAATTATACCCATAATGTATTCCGCGGCTGGTACGATTTCGGAGGCGGAAGCATCGCAGATATGGGACATTATAGTTTATGGCCCATGTTTCTCGAAC
>JAEYOL010000266.1 GCA_023411775.1 Bacteroidota bacterium
CTGGCTGAAAATTCATTTGAGTTTATAAACAATTCGACTGGCGCTACGCAATATAGATGGGAGTTTGGCGATGGAGACACATCGTTGCTGCGAACACCATCTCATCGTTATAAGACTACAGGAAGCTGTAGAGTGAAATTACTTGTTACAGGAAATAATGGTTGCCAGGACAGTCTTTCCCGCGTCGTTGCGGTTTATGCCACTCCAGACGTAAGGTCTATTGATAATACTTCGATATGTAAGGGAAACTCGATCCGTTTACAGACCAGCGGCGCACAAACTTATGAATGGTCACCTGCTGGGGGGCTGAGTTGTACCGATTGCCCAAACCCCATCGCCTCACCTGAGTCAACAACCACCTATTACGTAAAAGGTGAGAATAGCGCAGGTTGTCCCGGTTATGATACTGTCACTATCGTTGTTCATCAACCGTTCGGGATCAAGGTCTCCCCGGGTGGTGAAATCTGCGCCAATGGCAGCTTCAATCTTTCTGCAAGTGGTGCGGTCACGTATAAATGGACACCTGGCGGAAGTCTGAGTAACGATACGCTATCCAATCCTGTAGCTACTCCAAAACTAACGACGAATTATCGCGTGGTGGGATATGATGCGCATCATTGCTTTACCGATACCGGCTACGTAACAGTGACCGTCAATCCGAATCCCACGCTTAAACTTGGACCCGATCTGACTTTATCAACGGGAACGATCGTTCCACTCAACCCGGTTGCCACCAATGGCCCAATCACGTCATGGTCATGGACACCGCCTGATCATCTGAGTTGCGATGACTGTCCCGAGCCTGTTGCAACAGTCAAAAACGATATCAGCTACACTGCCCGGATTCGAAATATTTATGGTTGCGAAGCGGTAGATACGATCCGCATAAATACTTTTTGTGAAGGATCACAGGTTTTTATCCCGAATGCTTTCACACCTGATGGTGATGGCGTCAATGATATCCTGATGGTAAGGGCAAAAGGTGTTCAGGTTGTAAAATCTTTCAGGATATTCTCCCGTTGGGGTGAACTACTATTCGAGAGAACTAATTTCCCACCCAATACACCGGCGTACGGATGGGACGGAAAGATCAGGGGGAAGACAGGTGCGCCGGAAGTATATGTTTACACGGCTGAAGTTACCTGCGACAATCTCCAAACCTATACCTATAAAGGCAATACAGCCATCCTAAAATAAGCTCCTATGAAAAAAACTTTATTCTTATTATTTCTTGTCATGGGCCAGCTTTGCCATCATGAATCCTGCGCTCAACAGGATATTAACTTTTCACAATTCTATGAGTTGCCGCTTTTACGCAATCCTGCGCTCGCTGGCATTTTTAATGGCAATGTTCGATTTACTGCAGCATATCGCAACCAATGGGAAAGTGTGACAACACCTTATCGTACGATGGCACTGGGAGCAGAAGTAAAATTTTTCAAAGGACTGGCAGCAGGTGATTTCATAACGGCGGAAATGCAGGTTACCAATGACGCTGCCGGTGATGCCAACCTGAAAAGAACACAGTTCATGCCTGTACTAAACTACCATAAGCTATTGAGTGAAGAAAAGAGTACGTATATATCTGTTGCCTTTATGGGAGGCACGGTGAATGAGAGTTTTGATGCGGGCAAACTGCGCTTCGACGATCAATTTGTAAATGGTTCTTACAGTTCTTCTAATCCGACCAGCCAATCATTTCGGACAACAGGATTTAACTATCTCGATGCCTCTACGGGAATCAGTTTTAAGAGTTTGATCAACAACAATCTCAAATTTTATGTCGGGGTGGGCCTGTTTCATTTTACAAGACCATCTTTATCTTTTATGAATGACAATGAAGTCAGGCTAAACGAAAAATGGGTGTTCAATATGGGCTTCTCAGCTTATACGAATACCTACAATCGCATTGTTGTGTACGCAGACCATTTCAGGCAGGGAGGCAATCGCGTGATGCAGACAGGATTTCTCTATACGCACAATTTTGACCCTGATGGAGATGATGCCAGGTTTTCTTTATCAGGCGGGGCAGTATACCGTGCAAAGGACGCACTTATACCGGTGGTGAAGCTAAATTCTAACAGGCTGAGTATGGGATTTAGTTATGATGTAAACACCAGCAAACTCAAAACCGCGTCGATGTATCGCGGAGGATTTGAGATGACCTTGTCATACACAGGTTTTTGGAATCAAAAAAATGCCGACGCATCCAAGATGGAATGCCCCATCAATATTTGGTAATTTGATAAATCAAAAAGATAATTGTTTGCTCCACTGAGTTGGCTCCATGAAGTTTTGGCACCTAACACCAGCGTCACCAGACTCTCCCACCAATTTCCAAATTCCTAATTATTGCTGTCCGGAATAAATTGTTGAAATATGTTTAAACCCGGGACTAGTACGAGTTTGTGCAAAAGTCCAAAAGTCCTGGCTTGGCTGCCAGATCCTACCTACTTTTTTGCCTTGATGCAAAAAAGTAGCAAAAAAAATCAAGCTTGTCCCGGATTTAATC
>JAEYOL010000275.1 GCA_023411775.1 Bacteroidota bacterium
TCAGTTGCAAAAACAAGTTCCCAGGGTTCTGTATCAAAGGCGGCCGGGATCTTCCAGTTTGCGAAATCCATGACAAAACCTTTAGGGAAGAAAAGCGAGAACGGTCCACCTTCAGGACCAAGCCAGATCCTGTTTTCACCACCATATGCATTCATGTGCGGGTCGGGTGGGGCGTTAAACACATCATAATTGATCCAGCCATGGCTCAACCCGTCGCCAGTGGTCGAAGTAAAAACCTTTGCCTGGTATTTTGGAGAGACGATTAGTTCTGCATCTCCACGGGAGAGAACGATAACACTATCGTGTTTTTTTAAAAAGTCAAGGTCTTTTTGGAAAGCTGTATCATCCTTACAGGATGAAAAAATAATGGTAAAAGAAGCAATAGTAAAAGAAAGCCGGAACTTAATCATATTCAGTAGTTCAGGGTAAAATTAAAAATTTGTCCGCAGAATAATTGATCCGTGTTTAAGACTGACGACATGTCGAACAACCTGATCAGGAACCTGGGTTAGGTAAACCACCCCAATTCTTCAAAAAAAAGGTAATGTAAACCCGAAATGGAATTCCGTCCCGGAGATGTTGATCAATACTTTTAATAAGGGTGCCCCAGGTATAAGGAGCAAGACAGTTATTAAAAAAAGCCACCGCTTTCGCTGTGGCTTCTTAGAATTTTACTGGACGGTAAAATAGGAGTCGACCGGATTTGGATTTTAAAGTGGTTTTTTCGGATTTTGGATCGATTCTTCAGGATGATATTGGATAGGGTTTCAATCAACGTCCTGATACAAACATAAAACCTTAAAATTGGCACCGCAATAGAAAATTCACCTGATCTTTTATGAAAATTTACGATTCGGAACTACCTATGTGCCTGGATTACAAAGTCTTCAGGGAAAGGATATACTTCACCATCAATTCCGCATCCTCGACAGATAAATGTGGGTGCGGGTCCATAACCGGCCGGCCCCAGGTGCCATAGCCACCATGAATGATCTTTTGCGCGAGCATTTTAATAAAGACTTCGTTAGCCGGGTATTTTTCAGCGATATCTTCAAAAGCCGGGCCTTTGGCTCTTTTCTCCCTGGTATGACATTGTTTGCAATCCGAATACGCGATCAATACTTCGCCGCGACGTGCTTCATTGGCTGGTATACTATCACTACGGCCTTCTATTTTTTTTATGTAATCAACTTGCTTGCGTGTCGGTTCGAGGTTTTTGTCCGAGTCACCACAGCTTAAAATCAATAATGCAGTGCACAGGATGATCCATCCGCGGTTGGCTGGAAATAATTTTAGCCGTGTACTTCCGATTTTAAGTATAGCATGCCTACTCAACATTGTAACTGGCAATATAGTGGTTTAGGGGTGAAAAATAAATGATATGCATTAGCATCGTATAAAACTATCAGACACCGCTACTAATAGTATATATCTATTTTCAATTCATCACCTACTATCTGCATCTCATGTAATATGCTATGAACTTCTCTACATGCAGCTAATATTTTCGTTTCGTTAAACCTTAATCATGAAGAAAAAATTTATCCTGGCAATACTCGCCGGCTTTTTGTTGGCGAGCGGTTGCCGCAAAGACACAAAAGATGTTTCCGGGTCAACGGGGGAGTCCGCGGAAACAAAAACGCCCGTTGGTACACCCAAGGGTGCGATTGTTAGCAAATCAATTGGTACCAATGGCGGCGAGCTGTCAACTGCCGATGGCCGTATTAAGATCATCATTCCAGCCGGTGCAGTCGATGCACCCAAAGAGATCAGCGTCCAGGCTTTGACCAATGAATTACCCGAAGGTATTGGTGATGCCTATCGCCTTGCCCCGCATGGATCACAATTTGCCAAACCCGTTACCATCATTTTTAAATACGATCCAGCCGATACTGCTGACAGCCGGCCAGAATTTCTCGATATCGCTTTCCAGGATGATCAGGGTACCTGGCAGATGATGACGAACACCGTTTTAAACAAAGCGCAAAAAACCTTATCCGTAACTACTACCCATTTTAGTGACTGGGGTTACTTAAAGAGTATTAAACTCACGCCATCTTCTGCAACAGTAGAGCAGGGAAGTTTTCATGAGTTAAAGCTCACCACCAATTTTCCCAGGGTAGATCCTGATGATCAGACACCTGGTAGCTATACGATTCCGGTATTGAAGAAGACCAGGAAACTTCGCCCCGATGAAGTAAAGCGTTGGAGTTATGCAGGTGGAGGAAAACTGGAAGGTGATGGCCCGTCGGCTTTTTATACTGCGCCGGATCATGAGCCGGGCGTAAACCCCGAAGCTATTGCAGCATATATTAAAATGCATCGCAAGGGGGAGTTCATGTTGATATCAAATATTACCGTCCTGGGCGACAAGAATGTTGCGTACCTGCACGTTGATGAAGACTTCTTAAGATTGGATAATGCCGGTAGCTGCAGATTGTATATGTATGGATCCTTCGGCAATGATCCGGGTGCGGGCAAACGGTCAGTGAAAATAAATGGTGTGACGATAGAGGTTGATCTGTGGTCGCCCGGCATCATCCGTTGTAAGATCGACCAGGACATATCAGGCGCGATAGAGATAAGTTCCAACGGGAAAGTGATTGCGCGTTCCGTGCTTCGCAAATTCACAGGAAAATTTTTATACGAACGTTACCACGGCGGCGTACTCAATGCCGGGAGCAGCAATGCCCTAAAGGAAACGGCTGAGTTTAAGTTGGTGTATCGGGGTTTTGGTGCGCCCTGCCCGGAGAATGTAGATCCTGTGTTCCTGTTCCTTGGGGGCGCTCTTGCTGCAGGTAGCGAAGTAAAATATACATTAAAGGGTAGTGCAACTGTTACTACACCAGTTGTTAACGGTTGCGTGCAGAGTACCAGTGTGAGTCTGCCGGCAACAACGGGTTTTTATTTCCTGGAACCACAGTCCCTCGCTGGACTAACAGGTTTTAATGCCGAAGCAAAGGATGAAGCAGGTGGTATCGAAGTGAAGATATGGTACGCGCTGCAGGATATTATTACAGGCGTGCGTGTTCAGAGAACCAATTCATGCGGCTCTGCCTCATTAGATCCCCCCAAATCGCTTGGCGTATCCCTGCAAGGATTTATGCATGAGCCGATAAAGCTTGAATTTTGGGGAACCGACGAGTTAAAGCTGCGCGGTACCAACCAGTTGAAAACCGGCCGCATGTCATCCGGTATATTGATTGAAGCATGGGATAATACCGTGCCACCCAGTCACTACGAGACGGACGGGTTAATGCCGGCTGTGTTTAGCGATCTTCCATAGCAGAAGGGCTGCGGTTTAGCCGGCAGGGGGCTTCCATTTTTCGGTTTTGATTTCTATCTTGTTGCGGCTTTCGCCATGCTGTTGATCAATTACAAGGCAGTGTTAGCGAAAGCCGCAACAGATACTTAATACCTTCCTGTTTATTCTGAAAATCAAATGCCGTACTGCTCGTGGATATCACTTAGATCACTGGTTACGGCTATCCTGATTATTTATTGTAACGGAGCCTATGCTCAATCAGCGCCCAGTGTGGAATGGCAACGATGCCTTGGCTCTGGTTACGGAGAGTACACGCGCAGTATCCAGCCTACATCCGATGGTGGATTTATTGTTGCGGGCTTTAGCCAGGGAGATGATACTGGTGATGTAATGGGCCATCATGGCAACGCAACGGTACCAGATATATGGGTGATTAAAATGGATAGGCTGGGAAAGATTGAATGGCAAAGATCCCTGGGCGGTAACCAGTCGGATGAAGGCGGTTATATTTTACCAACACCCGACGGTGGTTATATACTGGCTGGTTCATCTGCTTCAACTGATTGTAATATCACGGGTAATCATGGTGGGTTTGATTTCTGGCTGGTTAAACTTAATAATCTCGGTGGCATTGAATGGCAACGCATGTACGGAGGAAGCAGTATCGATGATGCTTCCTGCATTGCACCAGCTGCTGATGGTGGATATTTTATTGGAGGCCTTACCCGGTCAGAGAATGGAGATGTGACCGGTCATCACGGCAACGTGGATGCCTGGGTTATTAAAGTAGGAAGTACAGGAAACCTTATCTGGCAAAAAGCTTTAGGTGGAAGTAGTTTTGAAGAAATAAAATCTATTCACGCTACTCCCGATGGTGGATGCATCGCAGGTGGTTTTACAAGTTCGGATGATGGTGATTTAACAGGCTCACATGGTTCAAATGATCTCTGGCTGATAAAGCTGGATAATAATGGCAGCATACAATGGCAGAAAACCTTGGGCGGTTCCATGACCGACCTGGGTGGTTATGTACAATTAACAGATGATGGTGGTTATGTTGTAGCTGGACATTCCAATTCATCAGATGGGGACCTGACAGGTAACCGCAATTCTTTTGATGCCTGGGTGGTAAGGCTGGATGCGGCAGGGAATATCGTATGGCAAAATACCTATGGAGGAACCGGCAATGAGTCGCTCTACTATATAGACAAAACCCCGGATGGCGGATTTGTTTTTACAGGCAGTACAGTATTCATTGCTGATGGCCATATAAAATGTAATGCGGGACAATTTGACCTGCTGCTCATGAAGATCGATGCCAATGGTGAGTTGACATGGCAAAAAACTATGGGTGGTGGTAACATCGATGAAGGATTTTTTGTGCGGGCTTTGGACCAGGAAAATTATATTGTATCAGGCCATACCAGCTCCCCGGAAATACCCGGTTTTCATACGCCGATAAATATGAATGGCGACAGATCTGATTACTGGATCATTAAACTATCCTCAACGGTTTCCGCTCCAATAGTTAGAATAGATCCCTCATCAGCTACGATTTGTGCCGGAAGCACCGCCACACTTACAGCTTCCGTATTATATGGTGGTGTAAGCCCGGTGTATAAATGGACAAAGAATGGATCGCCTGTTGGTACCAACAGTCCAAATTACACGGACCAGCAATTGTTGGAGAATGACGTTATCAGGTGCACAGTTAGCCTTGGAAGTATTTGCGAAAGCCCCGGCCCTCCCGGTAGTGACGAAGTGACTATAAAATACAAAACCAACACTGTACAACCTGTTATCACCATTGAAGCCGATCATACCTTTAGTTGTGACTGTACCGAGATTACATTTAAAGCAAATATTTCAAATGCGGGCGCTTCGCCTGTTTATCAATGGAAGGTTAATGGAAATAACGCAGGTAATAACTCGCCTGTGTTTATTAGCAACCGGCTGAAAGAAGGCGACCTGGTGACCTGTGGGTATTCCGATAATAATCTTTGCGGCCTGGATGAAACGATTGTTTCAAATTCGATTCGGATTGACAATGGAAGCGGGTTGATTCCTTTGGTTAATATTATAACAACTGCCGATACTACTTGTAAAGACGAGCTGGTTACATTCACTGCCGAAGTGGTGAACGCAGGTCCCTATCCCATTTATCAATGGCAAATAAATAACGCAAACGTCGGAACCAATGGTCCTGTTTTTACGAGCACCACATTATCTGATGGTGATATCGTCAGCTGTACTATCCAGACGGATCCGATGTTTGCCTGCGCGATCTTCAGAACCGCTCAATCCAACAAGATTGAAATGCATATTGCAGGGGCAGAAAATCCTTCCGTGACGATTACTGCCAGTGCAGAGACAATTTGTGCGGGTCAGTCTGTTAGTTTTACCGCCACCGCCAGCAATGCCGGTTCCAATCCTTTTTACCAATGGCAGGTCAACGGTGTCAATACCGGTGGTAATGAAAAAGTATTTACAAGCGCAGTTCTGTCGGACGGTGATATCATTAATTGCAGAATTACAGCGGACCCCTCTCTTGAATGTATTTCCGATACTGAAGTGGTTTCGGATGATATCGTTATGACGGTGATCAATGCGTTACCACCCTCGGTAACTATCACGGCAGACAGGAATGAAATATGTCTCGGCGAAACTATCAGGGTTACAGCCGTTGCGCAACATGCCGGTTCTACACCTGATTTTCAGTGGATATTAAACAATGCTGTCCTGCAAGAACAATCATCTGTATACAGCAGCAACGATCTAAAAAATGGCGACCAGTTGATTTGCCGACTGATACCTGGCGCAGGTGCGTGTTCTGCTATTCCGGATACCTCCGAAATATTTACACCTATAGTAAAAGATACGCCTGTCGTTTATATTTCACCTGTCGATACTACCGTCGCGCCCGGAACTCAGGTGAGTTTCCATGCCACCACGGCTGCATCGGTCTCTTCCATACAGTGGAGTCCTGCTGATAAGTTGATAAACCCACAGAGCCTGTCGCCGCAAACGGTCGGGCTGGATGAAAGTACCGGATTTGAATTGACAGTAACCAATGGCCAGGGCTGCTCATCTACATCAACAACCCTGGTAAAAATTTTCACTCACCTGTTTATGCCCACTGCATTTACTCCAAATAATGATGGAATCAATGATATTTATAGGATCCCACCGGCCACAACTTTGACGCTCAAAGAATTTTCCATCTATGATCGGTGGGGTACAAAACTGTTTTCGACCAGGGATGTTCAGGCCGGATGGGACGGGACATTTAATGGGAAAAGACAGAATTCGGGAGTGTATGTCTATTACCTGAAGTCGGTCATCAATAACAAAGAAATATCATTGAAAGGTAGTTTCCATTTGGTGCGTTAACAGGAGATCACTTGTCACAATTCGCAGGTTTGATTACTCTGGTAAGTTCAAAGTTCATTTCATGCCGCTTTTGTGTTAGTACGTGCAGGTTTGTATATGATTTGCTTTGATTATTTCCAATGATTATTATTTTTAATTAAAAGAGTTCATAGGATAAGGTTTATGGTTAGATCCCTGGCAATAGCCGGGGATTTTTTTGAACCGTACATCACACTTCGGACGAAGCGGGTAGATAATTTGAATTAAATTACGCCATACTAATAGAAGATGCTAATGGCTGTAATATTGAATGTCCAAAACCTTGGCAAAACTTACCAGAGCGCAGGTCGAACGCTGACTGTTCTTGAGGACATCAGTTTTTCTGTAGAAGCCGGTTCCACCATGGCCATCGTCGGGCCTTCCGGTAGTGGGAAAACAACCCTTCTTGGCCTGGCTGCAGGACTGGATCGGGCGAGCACAGGCACGGTCGAGTTGAATAACATTAAACTTGATGACCTGAATGAAGACCAGCGGGCCAGTATCAGGAACCAGCACGTAGGTTTTATCTTCCAGAATTTCCAGCTATTACCCACACTTACTGCCCTGGAGAACGTAATGGTTCCACTTGAATTAAGGGGTGAAAAAAACATAAAACCAAAAGCGCTTGACCTGTTGGAGAAGGTAGGTCTGGCTAACCGGGGACATCACTATCCTTCACAACTAAGCGGCGGTGAGCAACAGCGCGTCTCTATGGCAAGAGCCTTCATCAATCAGCCCAGTATACTTTTTACTGACGAGCCTACCGGCAATCTTGATGCGGATACAAGCCGCGGTATTGTGGACCTGATCTTTAATCTCAACAAAGAAGCCGGCACTACGCTTATTATGGTCACGCATGATCTTGAACTGGCAAATAACACCGGGCGTGTGATAAAATTGAAGCGCGGGATGATTGTTGGGGAGGCGTGAGTGGTGAGTGGTCGGTTAAGTTAAACATTTAATTGTTGAAATGGATTTAAAAAGAGGATTGAATTTTTCATGGTTGTTGAAAATGGCATGGCGCGATAGCCGGCGCAACAGGTCGCGCTTGTTATTGTTTGTGTCTTCGATAATCGTAGGTATTGCGGCAATGGTGGCCATCTATTCTCTAGGCGACAATATGCACGATGAGATCGACAGGCAGGCGGCCACATTGCTGGGTGCCGACCTGGAGATCAGCAGCAACAAACAAATGAGCCCCGCCATCCGTAAGATGGCGGATTCGCTTGGAGATAGGAGGTCGGAGCAGCAAAGTTTCACTTCCATGATCTATTTCGATAAAAACGAAGGAACAAGATTGGTGCAGGTCCGTGCCCTCGGAGGTGAGTTTCCCTATTACGGTGCCCTGGAAACCGCACCCGCTGAAGCCGGCGTGTCTTTTCGTAATAGCCAGTCAGCATTGGTCGATCAAACAATGATGTTGCAATTTGACGCTAAGCCAGGTGATACTGTCAGGATTGGAAATCTTGGTTTTGCTATTGCAGGAACCCTGATGGGCGCACCGGGACAGACCGGGCTATCAGCATCCGTAGCGCCGGTTGTATATATACCGCTGAAATACCTGGAGCATACAGGTCTTTCACAAAAAGGAAGTAGGATCAACTATCGCTATTTTTTCAAGTTTGACAAGGCCGTCAACATGAAAGCCCTGATGGATGATCTGGAACCGCGTCTTGATGCCGAAGGGCTGAACTATGATACCGTCGAAAGTCAGAAAGAGGATACGATTCGTTCACTTCGAGATCTCACCCGTTTTCTTTCGCTGATCAGTTTTATCGCGCTGTTACTGGGATGTATCGGTGTGGCGAGCGCTATTCATATTTACGTGCGTGAAAAAATAAATGCCGTAGCAATATTGCGCTGCCTTGGCGCTAAAGGCAGACAGGCATTCCTGATATATCTCATTCAGATCGTGATCATCGGCTTTATTGGCTCACTGGCCGGTGCGGTATTGGGAACCATAATCCAACAATTTTTGCCGTACGCGTTGAAAGATTTTCTACCGGTGGCGATCGATCCGGAACTTTCCTGGAAAGCGATCGGGCAGGGCATCTTATTGGGTGTGATCATTTCATTTCTTTTTGCCTTGTTACCAATGGTCTCCATCAGGAATGTCTCGCCGCTCAACACACTACGCCTTTCGTTTCAGTCGGTGAGTTTGTTCAGGGATCCTGTAAAATGGATCGTGTACCTGGCTATCCTCGCTTTCATTTTTGTATTTAGTTATATCCAGCTGGAAAGTATTAGCCAGGCTATATCTTTTACTATCGGTGTGCTGATTGCATTTCTTATACTCGTAGGTATCGCGGCCTTGTTAATGTGGATGGTCCGGCGTTTTTTCCCAGAATCATGGAACTATTTATGGCGCCAGGGACTGGCCAACCTGTTTCGTCCAAATAATCAAACCACGATACTGATCGTTGCAATTGGTTTGGGTACGGCATTTATCTGTACCATGTTTTCCGTTCAATCGATTTTGCTAAACCGCGTCGTTTTATCCGCGAGCGGTAACCAGTCCAATACCGTGCTTTTTGATATACAACCAACGCAAAAGGATAGCGTGGTAGACCTGGCACGGCAGCAGGGTTTACCGATCGATGGTACCGTGCCAATTGTCAATATGCGATTGGAGAAGGTAAATTCTATTACTATTCAAACACTGGAGGAAGATAGTACCATTGATATGCACCAGTGGATATTTGATCGGGAATACCGCGTGACTTTTCGCGACACGATCACTACATCCGAAAAAATTGTCAAAGGCAAATGGACGGGTACGGTCGAGGAGCCCTCGGGCAATGTATATATCTCACTGGAGGAACGGTTTGCCCGTAACAACAGCATCAGTATCGGCGATACGATGTTGTTTAATGTACAGGGTTCCGTCATTCCAACTATTGTTGGAAGCTTCCGAGAAGTGGACTGGAATCGTATTCAAACAAACTTCCTCGTTGTTTTTCCAACTGGTGTACTGGAACAGGCGCCACAGTTTCATGTCTTACTTACCCGCGTTCCCGATAAAGAGACTTCAGCGCGCTTTCAGCAGGTAATGGTTCAGCGTTTTCCCAATGTTTCCATCATTGACCTCACCCTGGTTTTGAGTATCGTAGATAAAATATTGGATAAGGTTGGTTTTGTGATCCGATTTATGGCAGGTTTCAGCATTTTTACAGGACTTATCGTCTTGATCGCTTCGGTGCTGATCAGTAAATACCAGCGAATACAGGAAAGTGTACTTCTGCGCACCCTCGGGGCTGTACGAAGGCAGATATTTTTTATAACAGCGCTGGAATATTTTTTCCTGGGTGCCCTGGCGGCAATAACCGGTATCGCTTTATCACTTGGCATAAGCTGGATGCTTGCCCGGTTTATTTTCGAAACAGAATTCAACATACAATGGTTGCCATTGCTGCTTGTATTTGTGGCGGTTTGCCTGCTAACTGTTATTATTGGTTTGCTCAACAGTCGCGCCGTAGTGAAGCGGCCGCCGCTGGAAATCCTGAGAGAAGAAGTCTAGCAGAACTGGAAAGGATCTGCGCCAGCATATTAAAATCGCGTTTTTTCGGGATAGTTATAACAAAGGTGCCAGCTGACGCCAAAGATTTTCCGCGACGATCCGGTGTCCTTCAGCCGTGGGATGTATACCATCTTCCTGGTTTAATTCAGGCTCACCGCCAACGCCTTCCAGCAGGAACGGTACAAGCGTCATATTATTTTTTGCCGCAAGTTCCTTGTATATATTCCTGAATTCAGTGGTATAGGTCTCTCCCATATTGGGTGGTATCTGCATTCCGGCGAAAAGAAATTTCGTGTTGGGGTTCTTCTCTTTTACTTTATCAACAATGGCCTGCAGGTTTTTCCTGGTTTCGGAAAGCGGGATGCCTCGCAATCCATCATTAGCGCCCAACTCCAGGACAAATATGTCTACCTGTTGCCGCAATATCCAGTCGATCCGGGTTTTTCCACCCGAAGAAGTTTCACCACTCACACCAGCATTAACTACCTGGTAGTCCAGACCCAATGAGTCGATCTTCCGTTGAATAATGGCGGGAAATGCCTGCGATGGACTTAGGCCATACCCTGCGGTGAGGCTGTTGCCATAAAAAATGATCGTTTTCTTTTTTTCAGTCACGGTCGTGTCTTTCGATACCGGAACTTGCTTTTCCGACTGCGCTGCTGGCTTTTTATCATTGGTACACTGGGACAATAACAGGATAATAGTGCAAGAAAGCAGGCATCCCATTATTATTTTGTTTGATATCAAATTCATATCAACGATTATTCGGTTCAGGTATCGATCATAAACTGGAAAATACAAATATAAGTCACTATTTGCCGGTCAAATATGAATAAGAAATGGGGTTCGTGAATGGAACTCAAAGTATAATGAAGCACAAAAATTCAACACCCACCTATTCGAGTTAAGTGCGAAAATATTTGAGGTATGCAATCTTGTGATTACTGAGCCGGCTGGCACAAATTTTCCCAGGCTCTCCGGTCGAGTTCGCGGAGCATATGAAGCATTCTTTTGGAGTTTCTCACCAGCTCGTCGATATCAGCCCTGGTCTTAACCGAAGTATAAAAGGCCTGGCTGAAAAAAGATGTATACATCGCCTGTAACTTGGCTTTTTTCGACTTGGAGAGAAGTTCGTCTTTATAACGTTGATCGATGATATCGAGGCAGGTAAGCCATGCCTCCTGCAATGCCCATTTTGCAACGATTGCGACCTCCACGGGCGTAGGTTCAAGCCGGGTTTTTGAGCCGTTTTTCATGTTAGAACTATTACCATTCAATAAAAAAAAGATAGCCTGGCTTAAATAGGAGAGGAATGTTTCTTGGATGCGGCTTGAAAATCGATAGATAAGAATCTGAGTTTCTAAAATACTACAAAAAACATTTACGAAGCTAATTTTTGGGGCAGTGATTTCAGATTTTTTTTTGAGTGGCCCACCGGCGTTAGCACCGGTGGGTTTCTCCAGGAGGACGGTGGTTCTTAAGGATCATAGGATATGGAAATAGGGAACGGATCTCCGAAAAGTTTATGGAATCACAATCGCTAATCGAATACAAAGTAACACCCCTGAAGGTTCCCGGAAAATAGTTCTTCATATCATTCCATAGTCAATATTTCGGGAGCATTCCTGTAGAAATTCGACGACGGAAAATTACATCGTAAATCTACGATTAGGTGCATGTTTGATGGGTGTAAATGGAAATATTGTCGCCGTCAAGATGTCCGAAACGATCATTCCATTGTGGATCAGGGGAAATGCGACTACGTCTTAATAGAGCAGGTTCTTTAATTTTTCAACATCCGAAATGCGGATCTTACCCTCCTTGATCTCGATAAGCTTTTCGGCCTTGAAATCACTAAGTGTCCGGATCAGCGATTCCGTAGCTGTTCCTACATAATGGGCGATATCATCCCTTGAAATATCGATGATGATGCCGTCGGTATTGGGATTGTACTTGCCATGAAGATCAACCAGGGCACGGGCTACCCTTTTGCGAAGCGAACTATACGCAAGGTTCAGAAGCCGCTCTTCTTTTTCTTTTACATTTTGCGTGATGATCCTGATAAATTTGGCGGCTACATTAATATCACCATAGATCATTTGAAGAAAATCTTCGCGGGGGATCTGCATTATATTGGCCTCTTCCAGGATCACGGCGTTGTCTTCGTAATTTTTTTCATCGATCAGTGCCTGGTAACCGATGAAATCGCCATCGGTGTAAATATTAGTGATATACTCTTTTCCATCTTCATGCGTAAGCGTAGTTTTCACTTTACCTTTTATAAGAAAATATAAAAACCGGGGTCGCTTTTTTTCCTGGTAAAGGGTCTGTTTTTTGGGATATGTCTCAATACTGTATTGTTCCGACAGTTTATCAAGGATGCCCCGGTCTTTTACGTCTTTCAAAAACTCGCTGATACCCTGTGGCGACATGGAATATTTGTTATCGAATACCTCCGCCTTTTTTAACCTTACTTCGATCGCATTTAACAATTCGATGTCCTCGAAGGGTTTTGTGATATAGTCATCGGCACCCATTTCCATGCCTTTCCGGAGGTCGGATCGTTCGGTTTTGGCTGTAAGAAATATAAAGGGGATGGCTTGTGTATCCGGGTTTTTACGAAGCAGGTGCAACACACCATACCCATCCAGTTCCGGGATCATGATATCGCAGACGATCAGGTCCGGCTTTTCTTTCAGTGCCAGCTCGACACCTTTTTTCCCGTTCTCCGCGGCCATGGTCCTGTATCCCGCCATCTCAAGGATCTCCGCTGTATTTTCCCGGATAT
>JAEYOL010000284.1 GCA_023411775.1 Bacteroidota bacterium
ATCAGTATTTAGGAACGACCGGAAAAAGATGGACGATAATTCCTTTGTCCTTTTGCCTGCCTCGAGCCATGATGATGCGGCCTCCTGCCTTGCGGCCTGGTACGCTGTACCAAAGGTCTTTTAACCACCGGGCTGGTATGCGTTACAGCATAAGGATGCTCGGAAATCACGGGTATATTCTTGTTAATCAGTTTCTGGATATCCCGTAATTCTTCCCTTTCATCAGCATCGCAAAAAGATATGGCAATACCGCTGGCACCTGCCCTGCCGGTACGACCAATACGGTGTACATAGGTTTCCGGAGTATCTGGCAGATCGTGATTAATAACATGGGTCAGTTCGTCGATATCAATACCACGGGCCGCGATATCAGTTGCTACCAACACCCGCGTTCTCCTCGACTTAAAATTTGACAAAGCCTGCTGTCTTGCGTTCTGCGATTTATTTCCATGTATCGCTTCCGACCTGATGCCTTCCGCATTGAGACCCCTCGCGATCTTATCCGCGCCATGTTTAGTGCGGCTGAATACGAGAACGGTACGGATGTCCTGGTCCTGCAACAGGTGAACAAGCAATGATTTTTTATTTTGCTTTTCAACAAAATACAATTCCTGTTGAATGGTGTCAGCTGTTGATGACACGGGTGTAACTTCCACCTTTACCGGGTCGGTCAATAGTACGTCGGCCAGGCGCTGAATTTCCGGTGGCATGGTAGCAGAGAAAAACAGGGTCTGTCTTTTTGCAGGAAGTTTTGCAATGATCTTTTTTACATCGTGTACAAAACCCATGTCCAGCATCCGGTCTGCTTCGTCCAAAACAAAGTAACGTATATCACGCAATGATATCTGACCCTGGTTCATCAGGTCGAGCAGACGGCCGGGTGTGGCAACCAAAATATCCACGCCACGACGCAGCGCATTCACCTGTGGCACTTGTGACACGCCACCGAAAATCACCAGGTGTTTCAGGTCAAGGTATCGGCCATAGGATTTGAAACTTTCCTCGATTTGTATCGCCAACTCCCTGGTTGGTGTCAGTACCAGGGCTTTTATATTACGACGACCATGGGCATCATGTTGCCTTTGCTGCGACATTAGTTGTAAAAGCGGGATCGCAAAGGCTGCTGTTTTACCGGTACCGGTCTGCGCGCAACCGAGCAGATCTTTTTGTTGTAATACGACGGGAATGGATTGTGCCTGGATAGGCGTAGGCTTTGTATAGCCTTCTTTCGATAAAGCTTTGAGCACAGGCTCAATGAGCTGCAAATTGTTAAATGACAATTGAATAAAATTAGATTAAAAAATATGGTAAGGCTATCAACTGGTGTAGATACTTTACCCGCCTTACGTTAAGCCTTCACAATATTTGAGAGAACGATCCGAGAGGTTCAGATCAAAACAAAACAGGTGAGAAATAACATATAAGAATACAAAGATAGCTTTTTGTACTGAGAAACCTGTATTATTTATCATATTGTTTGCATTTCATCGGCTTTACCAGTCTAAAACATCCGCTCATCTCCAGCATAAGTATCATCCTTTCAAAATTTCAACTAATTTGAATCGCATATTTTATAAGTCTTGAAGAAAAATATCTGGAAAACGATTGCCTGGTCGGGGCTGTTGGTAGGCAGCCTTGATATACTGTCAGCACTAACACATTATTATATTAAAACTGGGAAAGACCCGGTAAATGTTCTGAAATATGTTGCCAGTGCCATTTTTGGCAGTAATGCCTACGATTCGGGGTCTGCGATGGCTGTATATGGATTATTATTTCATTACCTGGTAGCTTTTTGTTGGACGATCCTTTTCTTTATCATTTACCAGAGATTGAATTTATCCAGCTACAACCGAATAATTACCGGCATTATTTATGGCATTATTATTTGGGTTGTCATGACGCGGGTAGTCGTTCCGTTAAGCAAGGCTGCCACCGGGCCCTTCGATCCTTTGCAGGCAGGTATCGCTGTCTCAATATTGATCGTGGCGATCGGGTTACCCCTTTCTTTTATTGCATACAGATTTTATAAGCATTAAAATTTCCAATATGAAAGTTCCCTCAACCTATAACCAGCTAATGCCTTACCTGATCTTAAAAGACAGTAACGGGTTTCGAAAATTCATGTCAGCCGTGTTCGATGCAAAGGAGCAAATGGTAGTTCCCGCCGAAGATGGATCAGTAATGCACGGTGAGTTAAGAATTGGAGATGCCGTGATAATGTTTGCCGGGGCTGGAGGACAGTTTACGCCGATGAATGCGGGAATGTTTATCTATGTGGAAGATGCGGATATAACGTATCAAAAAGCTTTGTCCGCCGGGGCAGTGACAGTTCCTGGCCAGGAGCCCTCCGATAAAGATTATGGACGTGCCTGCGGCGTAACAGACCCTTTTGGGAATACATGGTGGATTACTTCGGTAAAATAAACATGATTGCTGAGGAGGATTGTAATTCCGATTTGAATTCACTTTGTGCGGGAGTTTGGTAGGGATAAAGAGGGCACAGAGAAAACACAAAGGAGGTTCTATTGAATTTTCTTCGTGCCCTTCGTGCAAATCTTTGTGCCCTTCGTGATCAAATACAGGACACGGAGGACACAGAGGAAACACGAAGGGAGAAATCAAAATGGTCTCAATCTTCGAAAAGTATCACACAACTTATTGGTGTAACAGTAATGGAAGAGTTGCCCGCAGAAAATTTTATTTGCTGTCCAGGTAGAGGCAGGTGTTGCCAGCTACCCGCAGGCAGGTTAAGTACAACCTCATCGGTTTTGCTGTTGTAGATAACCATGACCCTTTTCCATTGATCACCCACTGCTTTACCGTTGATCGTATAAGCAACAACACCAGCACGCACATTTATAAAATTAATATACTCGGCCACTTCCCCACCCGTCTTCATTCGAAAAGCCGGGTGCGTTTTCCTGAGTTGTATCAAGGCTTTCACATAGTCAAAGACATCCTTGTTTTTTGTTTTAAGCGACCAGTCCATAGCGTTGATGGCATCACCGGCATTGTATGAGTTTTCATTGCCATTCTTAGTTCGCAAAAATTCGGATCCTGCGTGCAGGAAGGAAATTCCCTGTGAAGTCAGAACGATACCCAGGGCCAGTTTATACATTTCTTTTCTTTCTGTCTCACTGGCCGCGGGTGCCGAAAGCGCCAGTTTATCCCAAAGCACATGATTGTCGTGGCACTCTGCATAGGTTACCGTATTGGTAGGATCTTTTGCATAGGGCGCTTTCGAATAATTTATTTTATTATAATTCAGCTGCGGATGCTTACACGCTGCCACCACACCAAATTTGATGCTCTCCTCCATACCAGGCCGGCCACTCACAAATCCTTTTTCATTGTTTACAAAAACACTACCTTTTATGCCGTCACGGAGATCATCGCTGAACACTGCTATATTGTCGAGTTTGTACGCGAACCTTTTCAACGCTCTCTTCTCTTCCGGCAAGGGTGATTCTTTGGCCGTCCAGCCTTCGCCATATAATAAGATCCCGGGCCTGATCTTTCGAAGCTCGGTCGCAATCATATTCATCGTTTCAATGTCATGAACACCCATCAGGTCGAAGCGAAATCCGTCAATATGATATTCCTTTACCCAATATTTAAGCGACTCGATCATGAACTTACGCATCATCGGTCTTTCGCTGGCTGTTTCATTGCCACAGGCAGTCGCGTCCGAGAATTTTCCATCCGCCGTTTGCCGGTAATAATAACCTGGTACCAGCTGGTTAAAATAAGAATCTTCGGTTAACATGGTGTGATTATACACCACATCCATCACCACACCGAGCCCTTTCCTATGAAAGGCTTGGATCATCTGCTTCAGTTCTTTGATCCGCGTTACACCGTCATATGGATTTGTGGCATAGGATCCCTCCGGCACATCATAATTCAATGGTTCATATCCCCAATTATACTGCGCTGTTTCCAGTTTGGTCTCATCGACCGTCAAATAATCATAAAAAGGCAAAAAATGAACATGCGTGATTCCCAGTTCTTTGATATGGTCAAGACCGGTCGACTGACCTGCCTCATTTTTAGTTCCCTCCTCTGCCAGCCCCAGGTATTTTCCTTTGTTGCGTATCCCAGAACTTGCGGCTATGCTGGCATCGCGTACATGCAGCTCGTATACGATCGCATCTGCCTGGCTGCTGAGTTCGGGTCCGCGATCAGCATCCCAGCCACGCGGGTCGGTCTCATCAAGGTCAACAACCATCGCTCTTCTTCCATTCACCCCAACCGACTTAGCATAGGGATCAGGTACTGCATTCAGCCAAATCTTGTTTATCATTACTCTGAAAGCATAGAATTCTCCTTTTAGGTCACCGGGTATCGTGGTTGCCCATGTACCCTGTGGACCTTTTTCAAGCGAGATTGTTTTATATGCTTCACCGCCCGATCCTTCTTTATATAATAATAGTTGGGCCTGTTCTGCCACTGGCGACCATATCCGGAATGCCGAACTATGGGGTGTATAACGAAGTCCCAGGTCCTCACCCTGGTACACAGGGTAGTTCGCAAACTCTTTTATTTGTGCTTTTATAAAAACTGGAAATATTAATGCCGCTACCATAACAGCTTTATTCATCCCGGGATATTTTGATTAAATATCTTTAATTAATTGTACTTGAGCAAACTGGTGGCCAGGGAGACGGGAAGGCGGGAAGATAAGACTGCGTCGGTTTTTTAAAACCTCTTGTACTTGTTCCGAAAAAAAAATTTGCCGAACTCATTTGATGGATCAAAAGGTGAGATCAACAAGCGGGAATTCTAACTAAATACTCCCTTCCCGCCTTCCCTCCTTCCCGGCCAAGCACTCATTCTTGATCATAAAAGAATAAAGTGGGTGAAGAGATTGTCTGTTTTAAAAAAATTAAGACCACACGAAACCTCATCAAACACCTCCTCCCCGCCTTCCCTTCTTCCCGGCCAAAACCCCACTCTTCACCTTAAAAAAATAAAGAATAAAGTGGATGAAGTGATTGTTTATTTTAAAAAAGTGAAGACCTGGCGAAACCCTATCAAACACCTCCTCCCCGCCTTCCCTTCTTCCCGGCCAAAACCCCACTCTTAACCTTAAATAAAATAAAGAATAATAGATCGAAGTGTCGTGTAAGTTTAAAACGTGCAGACCGAACAAAAAACAATTCAAACATCTTCTTCCCGCCTTCCTTTCTTCCCGGCAATCCACCCACTCTTCCCCTTAAAAAAATCTTCGTTAAATGAATGTTTACCTGTAAATTGTCGCTAAATTCTTTAAGCATATAATCTTCTTCGCTAATGGGAGACTTCCAGATCAAAAAGCAACCGAAAAAATATGACGCGGTCATCGTTGGTTCCGGTGCAGGCGGTGGTATGTCAGCTTATATTCTTGCCAACGCAGGACTAAAAGTTTGTATCATCGAAGCAGGTCCTCTTTATGACCCGGTGAAAAATATTACACAATTCAAGAAACCCTGGGAATCGCCGCGCCGCGGCGCTTCTACAATCAGGCCATTTGGTGATTTTGACGCCTGCTATGGCGGATGGAAACTGGAGGGTGAACCCTATACCAAAGCACCAGGCACAGACTGGGACTGGTTTCGCGCCAGGATGCTCGGTGGACGAACAAACCACTGGGGAAGGATCTCGTTGAGATTCGGACCTAAGGATTTCAAACGCAAAAGCATCGACGGGCTCGGTGAAGACTGGCCTATTGGATATGAAGATATCAAACCATACTATGATCGCGTTGATAAACTGATCGGTGTGTTTGGTACTAATGAAGGCCTGGAAAATGATCCTGACGGATTTTTCCTTCCTCCACCCAAACCCAGATTGCATGAGCTTTTTATCAAAAAAGCCGCCGTGCAGGCTGGTGTTCGCGTAATTCCTTCGCGACTCTCTATTCTTACACAACAATTGCCCGACAACAAGGACCGTGCGGCATGCGCTTTTTGTGCGCAATGCGGCCGCAATTGTAGTTATTATAAAGCGGACTTCTCATCACCCAACGTGTTGATCTATCCGGCTATGAAAACCGGCAATATCGACATCGTTTCAAATGCCATGGCCCGTGAAGTACTTACCAACCGGGATGGTCTTGCAACGGGAGTTTCGTACGTGAATAAAGACGATATGATGGAATACCAGGTGGAAGGAAAAGTAGTGATCCTCGCCGCCAGTGCCTGTGAATCCGCGCGACTCCTGCTTAATTCCAAATCACCTCGTCATCCCAACGGGCTTGCCAATAGCAGCAATGTGGTGGGTAAATACCTGCACGATTCGACCGGTGCGCAACTCGGTGGCGTGATCCCCGCATTATTTGGCCGTAAAAAATATAATGAAGATGGTGTAGGTGGTATGCATGTGTACTCACCATGGTGGCTGGACAATAAAAAACTTGATTTCCCCCGTGGCTATCATATTGAGTATTGGGGTGGCATGGGTAACCCATCTTATGGATTCAACTGGGGCGTTGAAAGCCTGAATGGAAAGTACCTCGTAAACGGTAAAGAAAAACAGCCCGGTGGCTATGGCGCATCACTTAAAGAAGATAACCGTTTCTTTTTTGGCGCCAGCGTTGGTATGGCGGGCCGCGGTGAAGCCATTCCACTTGAAAGTAATTATTGCGAGATCGATCCTAATACGGTCGATAAATATGGTATTCCTGTTCTGAAATTTAATGTGAAATGGAGCGATCATGAGATCAAGCAGGCCAAACATATGAAGGAGACCTTTAAGGAGATCATGCACAATATGGGCGCCGTCATAACCTGGGGCGCGAATGACAGTGCAGAGAACAATTGGGGACTTACTAAACCCGGCGAGATCATTCATGAAGGTGGTACAGTAAGAATGGGAAATGATGCCAAACGTTCTGCATTGAACAAATGGAGCCAGGCACATGATTGTAAAAACCTATTCTGTGTAGACGGTGGTCAGTTTGTAAGCCAGGCGGATAAGAATATCACCTGGACGATTTTAGCGCTTTCCATGAGAGCATCTGAATATATTGTAGATGAGCTGAAAAAACAGAATATTTAACCGACTAAAGTTTTAGCAGCGACTAAAGTATCTGAAAAAAATTATTGATCAAATCATTCCGATAAACAATGGATAGACGTGAATCATTAAAACTGATCGCCACCGGCGCAGTAGCAGTACCCGCAGTAATTGCAGGGTGCAAAACGGATGATAAAAAAGCGGATAGCACCGCGGATGCCAATATCGGCATCGACCGCAACGCCGAAGAAATGGCCTATGAAAAAAAATTGCTGGAGCAGGGAAAGTTTTTTACGCCACATGAGATGGCCACGATCACGGTACTCGGCGATATTATCATACCCAAAGACGATGTCAGTGGTAGTGCTTCCGATGCTAAAGTGCCGGAGTTTATCGACTTTATCGTCAGGGATATGCCGCAACACCAGTTACCTATGCGGGGCGGTCTCCGCTGGCTGGATATGCATTGCCTCAAACGGTTTGAAAAAGCTTTTAAAGATTGCAGTTCCACACAACAAATTGAAGTGGTGGATGAAATCGCTTATCCAGTGATAGAATACACTGATGACAAAGGAAATAAAGTGACCAAGGGCAAGGTAAAACCAGGAATGGAGCAGGGAATTGCATTCTTTAGCCTAATGCGAAATCTCACGATGTCCGGGTTCTATACATCCGAGATCGGTGTAAAGGATATTGGCTATGTCGGCAATGCGCCTAACAAATGGAATGGCGTTCCGGATGAAGTTTTGAAGCAATACAACCTCGCTTATACCCAAAAGGAACTGGATGAATGTGTGAAGTTCTAAGCTCCCAGTTTAATAGTTGAAGGTTGTTGAACATAGTTTAACGTCGTATCTCTATATTAAACCACATTCAACCACATTCAACTACATTCAACTTCCCAAATTAACAGGAGCGGATCATAGTACATCATGGCAATCATAACCATCCCGGTCCCTTTTCAGCATACCATTTAGTTTAAGTAAATTAGACTGTTTAACCTGGTATAGAGGTTCATGAAAGAAATACGCGATATCATCACCGCTTTTGATAAAGCCCGGCGGGAAGGAAAGCAGGCCGCACTTGCTACAGTGGTGCATGTTGAAGGATCTTCCTATCGCAGACCAGGCGCCCGTATGCTGATCACCGAAGACGGCGAACTAACTGGTGCCATCAGTGGCGGCTGCCTGGAAGGTGACGCGCTTCGAAAAGCCCGGCACGTGATGATGGAAAAGCGGACCATGTTCGTCACATATGATACGATGGATGAAGATGATGCTACCCTGGGTCTCGGGCTAGGTTGCAATGGCATTATTCGCGTGTTGATCGAACCGATCGACATCAATAATCACCACCACCCTATCCATTTTTTAAAAACTGTCGCAGATGAACGTGCACCTGCTGTATTGATCACCTTATTTTCACTCGCTGATAAATCATCACCTCAAACGGGCACCTGCCTGGCGATAAAGAATAATAATTTAATAGGAGAAAGTGATTTCGCTTACAAGGATGCGTTACTGGCCGATGGACTACGGGTACTGTCAGAACGGCAATCGCTTTTCAGAAATTATATAACAGGAACGCGTAGCCAGTCCGCTTTTATAGAATTAATAGAACCCGCGGTATCGCTGGTTATTGCCGGTGCGGGAAATGACGTAGTCCCCCTGGTTCAAATGGCGGAGATCCTGGGATGGAACACAACAGTAATCGATGGACGCCCGGCACTCGCCAGGAAAGAACGTTTTTCAAGCGGTTGCCAGGTAATGCTAGCCCGGCCTGAAGTGGTGATCAAGGACCTTCAGATTGACGATTACACCGTATTTGTATTGATGACCCATAACTTTAATTATGACCGGGCCATGCTGGAAGGCCTGGTTCAGAAAAATGCCAGGTATATTGGCATGCTCGGCCCGCGGAAAAAGCTGGAACGCATGCTATCAGAAATGAAGGAACAGGGTGTTATTCTCAATGAGCAACAGCTCGCTTCTATTCATAGTCCTGTGGGACTCGACCTCGGTGCAGAAACACCCGGGGAGATTGCCCTCTCCATTGTATCAGAGATCAAAGCGGTAATGAGCGGCAGTAAGGGATTGTCACTGCATACAAATACCGGTTCGATACATGCAAGGGATGAATGGGAAGCGATTTCTTTAAAGTCAGAATGATGGCATCGGAAAATATCATTAAGAGCAATTGCGCAATTATTATCCTGGCCGCTGGCGCGTCCGCCAGGCTGGGCCGTCCCAAGCAACTTCTTCCCTACCAGGGTAAAAGCCTGCTTGAACATGCGGTAGACATTGCCAATGATTCCGATGCCAGCCCGGTTATCGTCGTGCTGGGAGCAGGGGCTGCTGAACTGGAGAAAATGATCGACGAAAAGAAATTGCATATTGTTGAAAATGAAGAATGGCAGGAGGGTATTGCATCATCGATCCGTTGCGGCATGAATACATTAAAAAGGGTGGCCCTGCTATCAGACGCTGTTATTTTGATGGTTTGCGACCAACCGCATATAGAAACTTCAGTGATCAATGAACTGATCGCCACGCAGAAAAAAACCGGCAAACCCATTGTTGCCAGCCGCTATGGAGATACAATGGGTACCCCGGTATTATTTTTCAAGTCCATGTTTGCCGAACTGTTGGAACTGGAAGGCGATAAGGGCGCGAAAAAAATTATCGACAAATACCCGACTGAACTCGCCACTATAGCTTTCCCCCTCGGGGAAATAGATATTGACACCGAAGAAGATTATAAAACGCTTAAATAACACCTTGGGCGCAGCTTCCATTCGTCACCAACACTTTGCCCTTTGTCCCTGATTATCCTAACTTTACTTCATGCTGACCGACCGTTTTCAAAGGGTTCATAACTATCTCAGGATCTCGCTTACAGACAATTGCAACCTTCGATGTTTTTACTGTATGCCTGAAGAGGAATATGAATTTACCCCTGCATCCAGGCTGATGCAATTGAACGAGATCGAAGCAATCGCGAAATTATTTGTGCAACTGGGAGTTAACAAGATCCGTCTCACAGGTGGTGAACCGCTGGTCAGAAAAGATGCTGCTGACATTATCCTGACGCTTTCCAAATTACCGGTAAAGCTCACACTCACCACCAATGCGACCCGGCTCCATCATTTTGTAAATGTGTTGGAACAGGCGAATATAAAATCCCTTAACATCAGTCTCGATACCCTACAACCCGATAAGTTTATATTGGTA
>JAEYOL010000296.1 GCA_023411775.1 Bacteroidota bacterium
GTTTCGAACTGAAGCAAAACAGGCCAATATTACTGGAAGCGATTATGTGTTTAATGCCCTTTCGGCAATCCCTAAACAAAACTGGCGGATCCATGCAAGCTACAAGATCAGCCAGGCTATAACGCTGCGCAACCGCATGGAGATGGTATGGTATAAAAAAAAGGAAAAAGAATTAGCCGAACAGGGCTATCTCATTTTCATGGACGTTATCTACAAGCCTTTGATGAAAAGATTTTCGGGGATCATGCGATGGCAATATTTTGAAACAGCCAGTTACGCATCGAGACTATATGCATATGAAAATGATGTGATGTATAGTTATTCTATTCCTGCTTTCTATGACAAAGGCTTTCGCTATTACTTTACTATCAACTACGATGCAAATAAGCAGCTAAGTTTTTGGTTGCGCTGGGCTCAAACATTATATCGTTATAAAGAGAGTATTGGATCAGGTCAGGATGAAATTGCCGGCAACCGCAAATCGGAAATAAAGCTGCAGGTGGCTTATGTTTTTTGATTCATTTTAAGCCTGTTAGATTCTTTCTTTTTGAGGAATGTTAAAAAAAGCTCAATTTTGACGCAGCAAGTCACCAAAACAGGGTGTCTTATCATCAATCGCAACCATACTAATTGGTTATATCGGAGCTAACTGCCCATCTAAGGTTAGCGCAGAATTGAGGAAGATTTGGATCTCTCTCTGTTAAACTACACAGTCTGAACAACAAGCCGCTGTCTCCCAAGCCGGAGGTGCATTTTTATTTGTGTACATCTAAATCAAATTCACATGAGAAAAATCGCATCACTGTGCGCAGTGCTAATGCTATGTCAAGTTTTGGCATTCGCACAGACGAAAACTGTTACCGGGCAGGTGAGGGACAATAATGGTGTGCCCGTTCCCTTTGCCAACATTACAATCAAAGGCACCAATACGGGTGCATCAGCCGATGCCAACGGTAATTTTACAATTCAGGTACAGGAAGGTCAAACCCTTGTAATTAGTTCGGCCAGTTTTGCCGAGCAGGAAATAACAATAGGGCCCTCGTCTACGATCACGATAAACCTGGAGCCGCAGGGCGCACTCCAGGAAGTGGTGGTGACGGCGCTGGGTGTAAGGCGTGCCAAGAATACACTTCCCTATGCAGCACAACAGGTTCGCGGTGATGAAGTCACAAACGTGCGCCAGGCAAATGTTGGTGCGGCATTATCAGGCAAGGTATCAGGACTTGAGATAAGGCAGGGCAACTCAATCGGGGGCTCTACCAATATCGTGATTAGGGGTACTAAGTCTCTGACGAATACCAACCAGGCACTGTTTGTGGTTGATGGAGTGCCTATTGATAATTCCGTAACCAATACCGCTAATCAAACGACTGGTCGCGGTGGTTATGACTATGGTAACGCAGCAGCGGATATCAATCCCGACAATATTGAAACTATCAATGTGCTGAAAGGTGCTGCGGCTTCCGCCTTATACGGTTCACGTGCAGCAAATGGCGTGATCATGATCACTACTAAGAAAGGACGCAAGGGTTTGGGTGTAACTATCAATTCAGGCCTGATCTTCGGAACAGTTGATAAAGACACCTATGCAAAATACCAGAATGAATATGGTGCTGGTTATGCCACATCAGGTTATGGCGCTCCGGATCCGAATGGCGGATTCTTTTATTTCGATGCCAATGGCGATGGAATTGATGATCTTGTCGTACCTACCAGTGAAGACGCTTCCTATGGTCAGAAGTTCGATCCTAACCTGATGGTTTATCACTGGGATGCTTTCGATCCCACTTCACCAAATTATCGCAAAGCGCGACCCTGGGTTGCCGCAGCAAATACACCACTCGCATTTTTTGAAGATACCTGGTCAACCAATAACAGCATCCAGTTAGATGGTGGTGGTGACAGGGGTACATACAGGCTGGGATATACAAGGAATGATGAGGAAGGTATTTTACCCAACAGTAATGTTTTGAAGAACATAATAAATTTTGCAGCTACCTATGATCTCACCAATAAACTGAACGCGTCCGCCAGCGTTAGTTATTCGAAAATAGATGGTCTTGGCCGATATGGTACCGGTTATGATGGGTTAAATGTAAACCAACACTTCCGCCAGTGGTACCAGACCAATATGGATATTCTTGAGCAAAAAGATGCTTATTTCCGTACACGTCAGAATATTACCTGGAACTGGCGTGATCCATCCACACCTGAAGGCCTGAGACCAATCTATACCGACAACTTCTATTTTATGCGGCACGAGAGTTTTCAAAATGATACCCGCAGCCGCATATTTGGTAACGTAGCATTGAATTTTAAAGCAACCGAATGGCTCAATTTCCTGGCAAGAGTATCGCTGGATACATATGATGAACTACAGGAAGAAAGAATTGCAGTAGGTAGTGTCGACCCGGCCCAGTATTCAAGGTTCAACCGAAGTTTCCAGGAATTGAATTACGACCTCATGGGTAATGTAGACCGTGACCTGAACGAGGATTTTAATATTAAAGGTTTGCTTGGAATAAATATGCGAAGAACGAAAATCAACAGCATCTTCGCATCCACCAATGGCGGACTGGTAGTACCGGGTTTGTATTCGATTGCCAATTCACTCAACCCGGTAAGTTCACCTACAGAAGTATATGCACCAACTGCGGTGGATGGTTATTTCGGGGGGCTTACACTCACTTACCAGGATTTCGTTTCGCTTGATGGTACATTCAGAAGAGACAGGTCATCTACTTTGCCGGAAGGAAACAACGCTTATAATTATTGGTCCATCTCGGGAAGCTGGTTGTTCTCTCATCACCTGCAAAATGTGCCATGGTTAGCGCATGGTAAACTAAGGGCCAACTACGCCGAAGTGGGTAACAGCGCACCCTGGGGAAGGACAGCAGACAGTTATGACAAGCCGGATCCTTTTGGCAGCGCTACTTTGTTTTCGCTGCCGGTTTCGAAAAATAATAATGAGCTCGTACCTGAGCGCACATTCAGTAAAGAAGTTGGTTTGGAAATGGCATTCCTGCGCAACAGGGTTGGTTTTGATGCCAGCTATTATATTACCAATACGAGGAACCAGCTTATTCCTGTGGCGGTATCATCAGCGACAGGTTTTGGCAGTAAATTTTTGAATGCAGGTGATGTACAGAACAGGGGTTTTGAAGTTACGGTCTTTGCTACTCCTGTTAGGAAAACCAATTTTTCCTGGGATATTAACCTCAACTGGACCCGCAACCGAAATGAAGTGGTAGCCCTGCATGGCGAAAGTAAAAACCTGCAGATCGCATCCTTCCAGGGTGGAGTATCCATCAATGCTTCTTTGGGTGAGCCTTATGGTACCATCCAGGGTAAGACATGGGTCTTCCACGACAATGGTGGCAAGATCGTTGGCGCCAACGGACGATACCTGCAGTCAGTTACTACCAACAACGTTATCGGTAATATCAATCCTGACTGGGTTGGCGGTATTTACAATACGTTTAAGTTCAAAAATCTTTCTCTTGGATTTCTCGTGGATATGCGGCATGGCGGTGATGTTTTTTCACTTGACCTCTATTATGGTTTAGCAACGGGTATTTATCCAGAATCTGTTGGCCTAAATGACCTGGGCAATCCATCCCGTGACCCTGTTAGCGCAGGTGGTGGTGTGATCATGCCGGGTGTACTGGAAGATGGCAAGCCCAATGATATCAGGGTGGAAAATAATTTCGGAACTTTTGGGTATGCACGTAATCCTGCTGCTCAGTTTGTCTATGATGCCAGTTATGTAAAGCTAAGAGAGGCAAATATCACTTACTCACTACCCGGTACATTGATGGACCGGTTAAAATTTGTGAAGGGAATTGATGTCTCCCTGATCGGGAGAAACCTTTGGATCATTCATAAAAATCTTCCTTACGCGGATCCTGAAGAAAACCTGTCGGCAGGTAATGCGCAGGGATACCAGAGTGGAGCTTATCCCACAGTCAGACAAATTGGTTTAAACCTAAGAGTTAAATTCTAAATGATACAGCCATGAAAAAATACATTTTAATAATAGCCTGCTTCATATTCCTCGGCGCGATATCCTGTACCAAGGATATTACCCGGTTCAACCGGGAAACAAAAGCGCCATCTGAAGTACCGGCAGAGACGCTATTCTCAAACGGGATGAGAAACCTGGTGGATATAATGACCAGCGGGAATGTGAACCTGAATATTTTCCGCTATACTGTACAGCACTGGGCTTCTACCACCTACCAGGATGAGCCCAACTATGATTTTGGTACGCGGAATATACCGCAAAACTGGTGGCTAAATCTATATCGCAATGTGCTGGCCGATTTGAAAGAGTCGAAAAGACTGGTTAACGAAACTGAGCCAGGTGTAATCTCTGCTGAAACCCTGAAAAACCAGGTTGCGACCCTGGAGCTATTAGAGATTTATACTTATAGTATCCTGGTGAATACTTTTGGCGATGTGCCATATACAGAGTCAAATGACGTCGACAATCTATTCCCAAAATATGATGATGCCCAGACTATCTATAATGACCTATTTGTCCGGCTCGACCAGGCTATTGCCGATCTCGATCCGGCAGTGGAAGGATTCAGTGCTGAGAGCGACCTGTTATACCAGGGCGATATAAGCAAATGGGAAAAATTTGCCAATTCGCTAAAGATCAGACTGGCCATGACGATCGCGGATGTTGATGAGGCCAAGGCGAGGGCTGCATTTGAATCGGCTGATGCCGGTGCCTTTACCAGTGCTGCAGACGATGCGGTATTTCATTATCTGCCCACTACGCCTAATACAAATCCCATTTGGGTCGACCTGGTTCAAAGCGGAAGGGCGGATATGGTGGCTGGTAAACCCCTGCTTGACCAATTAACCGCTTTGGGAGATCCGCGCCGGGATGATTATTTTGAGCCCAACAATAGTGGCGAATGGGTAGGAGGCAGGATTGGGGCTAATAACACATATGCCGAAACTGCAAGACCCAGCGAAGTGGTAGAAGCGCCTGATGCGCCATCGGTGCTACTGGACTATGTTGAGATCGAGTTTTACCGTGCCGAGGCCGCTGAGCGTGGCTTTACCGTGAGTGGGACCGCGCAGGAGCATTATAATAATGCCATCACCGCCTCCATCATACAGTGGGGTGGTACTTCTGCCGAAGCAACAACCTACCTGGCCAAACCCCAGGTAAATTATAATACTGCTGCCGGGGATTGGAAACATAAGATTGGCCTGCAGAAATGGATCGCGTTGTATAACCGGCCGGTAGCGGGATGGCTGGAGATACGCAGGCTGGATTTCCCTGAACTCTCGCCACCTGACAATCCTGATTCAGGCTTCCCCAATCGCTTTCCATACCCAGCCAATGAACAGACCTTAAATCCTGAGAACTATACCGCCGCCGCCGCGGCCATTGGCGGGGACATGGTTGAGACCCAATTGTTCTGGGATATTTTTTAAGTGGTAAGGCCAAAATTTGAGACTATATAATAAAGGAGTTGCTTTAAGTAACTCCTTTATTATATATACCGTAAAATCATGCGCTCTGAAGCCACATTCAAATGATATTTTTTTTAAATGCATGTGAATAATTCTCCAATAAAAAAAGTTATTTTTTTACCAACGGTTTGTAATGTCAAAAAAAAAGCTATCTTGACGCAGCAAAATTCATGGTTAAGGTGTCTCTTTTCAGGTTTTAGTCAACTGAAGTCACTTTTTTTGCATTGAATTTCATCGTTTTAAAAACTAAACTAACATTAACATGAGAAAACTTGCATCACTGCTAGCGGTGCTTCTGTTATGCACCGTAGTGGCATTTGCACAAAATTCCCGCACTGTTAAGGGCGTAGTTAAAGGAGACCAGGGAGAGGTTATTCCTTTTGCGTCCATCGTTGAAACCGGAACTAACAATGCGACCACTGCCGACGCCGCAGGCGCATTTACCATTACTATTAAGGACGGTTCGCGGCTAACTATCACTGCAATTGGGTTTAACCCCGTTACGACAACACCGGGTGCCGGTGACCTTTCTGTTTCATTGACAAAAAGGGCTGACGAACTCCAGGAAGTGGTAGTAACTGCCTTAGGTATCAGAAGAGAGCAAAGGGCCCTGGGATACGCTGTTTCAAAAGTGGATCCCGCCGTTGTTTTGCAAAGATCTGAGCCAGACATCCTGAAAGGTCTGCAGGGTAAAGTACCTGGTGTGGACATCAGGGTAGGTCAGGGAGCTCCGGGTGCATCTACCCGTATCCAGATCAGGGGTGTTGCTTCATTCGGTCTTGCTACTCAGCCTTTGATCGTTGTGGATGGTGTTCCTTATAGTAATATTGAAGTAGGTGCCGGTAGTGCCTTCTCTGGTGGAGGTGCATCTGGTACGAGCTTGGCCAACCTTGATGCCAACGATATTGAGTCTATCAACGTATTGAAAGGTGCTGCTGCCGCTTCATTGTATGGTTCACGTGCCTCCAATGGTGTAGTAGTGGTAACTACAAAATCAGGCTCTGGCAGAAAAGGAGCTAAATCACTGAATGTTAATGTTAGGTCTGGTTATAGCATCGAGAAAATTGCTAACCTGCCTGATTTTCAGAATACTTATGGAGCGGGTGCAAACTTCAGAACCCAGTCATCTAACGGTTCCTGGGGTGCTGCGTTTGGCAAAGGTGTGATCTATGACGCCGGTGGTGCCATAGTAAGAAATTCTTCTTCAGGAATTGACTCAATCCCAGCAGGTACATGGGCTGCTATGTATGCTGCATATCCTGAACTGTTTCCCGGTGGCCTGGCTCCTTATAAGCCTGCTCCGGACAACGTGAAGAAATTGTTTGAAACAGGTCGCCTGTTTGAAAATTCAATAAACGTAAATGGGGGTACCGGTGGTACAACTTTCAACCTGACTGCTTCTAATGTGCACCAGAAAGGTTATATCATGAACACCAGTTATGCAAAGAGTAATATCTCTGCCGGTGGTCAAACGATAGTTGGTAAACTGACAGTAGGTGCTAACATTGGTTATACACGCTCTAAACAAATAGGCGGTTATTTCGGACAGGTACAGTCATTCCTTACAGGCTGGGGTCGTACTTTCACCCAGGCTCGTAACTGGGATATTGCCGCATGGCCAACTGAAGACCGTGCCGGAAACCAAATCGGTTTCAACACTGGTCAGTACACTAACCCCATCTGGGCAGCTAAGCACAACACGATCACAACATGGGATGATCGTATCGTAGCTAATGCCCGCGCAAGCTATAAAATAAACAACCTGATCACTATCAGCTATACATTGGGTGTTAACCAATACTCGCTGTTTCGTGATGCCATCATCGACAAAAGCTCACTCGGATCATCTGACAACGGTCTTGGTAACATAACTGAGACTATTAGCAGAAACCAGGAGCTTCAGTCCACATTGATTGCAGCCTTCACTCCTAAGATCGGTGATGATTTCACACTCGATTTTAAAGTGGGTAATGATATCAACCAAAGAACTTCACGTTACCAGCAGGTATATGGTGTAGACTTTATCGTACCAGGACTTTATAACCTGGGTAACACTAACAATAAATTCTTCAACGGCGACAGCAGGTCTAAGAGAAGGCTGGTAGGTTATTTTGCTGATGCGACAGTAGGTTATAAGAATTTTGCATTCATTAACCTGACAGGTCGTATGGACCAAACCTCAACGCTTCCTTATGATAACGCCCGGTATTTCTATCCCGCGATCTCCGGTTCATTTGTTTGGTCTGAAGCATTGGGTCTGAAATCAAACTTCCTGAATTATGGTAAAATTCGTGTAGGTTATGCAAGGGTGGGTAATGATGCCAATCCTCATAATGGACAGGACGTATTCAGCCTTTCTACTACTTCATTCCTTGGTCAGCCAAGAGCTACTAGAGGAACTGTAACATACGATCCGGAGCTTACTCCTGAGTTTACCAGTGAAGTGGAAGCTGGTGCTGATTTCCAATTCTGGAACCAGCGCATCAACGCAGAAATTACCTGGTATGATAAAAGAACAACTGACCTGATCTTCGATATTGATGTTCCCTCTACAACTGGTTATTCGTCTTATTTCACCAACGTGGGTGAGATCCGTAACACTGGTTGGGAAATCGGCCTGGGTGTAAAACCTGTGGTTACAAAAGATCTTCTTTGGGAAGTACGTGGTGCTTTCACACACAACATTAATACTGTAGAAGAACTGGTTGAGGGTTTAGACAGGGTTCCATTCTCTGGTTATACAACTGCTGGTGGATTCCTCGAAGCAGGCACAAGGTTCAACCATTTCCGCGGTACCAAACTTGCAAGGTCTGAAGATGGTCAGTTGCTGATCGATCCAAACAGCGGATGGCCATTTGTGAACCCTACTCCGGTAGCACTTGGACATCCTGAGCCAGACTTCAAACTGGGTCTTACCAACAACCTATCTTACAAAGGAATCACTCTGAGCGTATTGTTTGATATCACTAAAGGTGGTTTGTTCTTCTCTGAATCAATCCAGAGCATGCTCGGTCGTGGTGTAACTAAGGATACTGAAGACAGGGAAGTAAACAGGATACTGAAAGGTCTGTATGGTAATCCTAACCAGGTAACTGGTCCTGATGGCGATCCCATCTATGTACCGTTGCTTGTTGGTGGCAAAACAGTGCCTAACCAAACTAAGCTGACAACAAATGACCTTTATTTCCAGGCAGGTATTGCTAACGCCAGCTCGTTCGCTACCAACTCTGCTGGTGAAATGGGATTCTACGACGCTTCTGTTTATCGTCTGCGTGAGATCAGCATTGGCTATGATCTTCCAAAGAACCTGATCAGCAAATTGAAAGTAGACAGGATCAATGTATCAGTAAGTGGTCGTAACCTTTGGTATGTTGCACCTGGTACTCCCAAGCACATAAACTATGACCCTGAAGTTAGTTCCTTTGGTACAAGTTCAGCCCAGGGTTTTGATATTACCGGTGCACCTAGTGCAAAACGGTATGGTGTCAATATCAATGTGGCGTTCTAATATAAATACTAACTATTATTTCTATTAATTATGAAACAAACTAAAATATTATTTATTTCTTGTCTCGCCGCTTTGGTTATGGCTGCGCCTGGCTGCAAGAAATACCTGGATGTAAACCAAGATTTAAACAGGCCTACCAGCGTGCCACTATCGACGCTGCTGACAAGTGGCGAACAACGGATAGGTAGCGTATTCGCCCTGGGTACAACACTCGGTAACGGACTTGGCGTGTATACACACCAGTTAATGCAATACGGTGGTTTTAACCGTTATGGTATTACTGCTTCCGGTATGGATGGTTCATGGAACACCCTGTTCAACATTCTTGCAAACCTCGATGTACTGATCGAACAGGCTACCGAAGGCGAACGCTTTATGTACGCCGGTGTGGGTAAAGTACTGAAAGCATATACGGCAAGTATGATGGTGGATATCTGGGGTGATATTCCTTATTCCGAATTCAACAAGTTTAAAGACGGTATCAGGCAGCCTGTATTTGATGATGACGCTACAATTTATCCTCAACTACTCGCTCTGCTGGATGAAGGTATTGCCGATATTCAAAATCCCGCACCCCAGGTTAAACCCGGTGCAGATGATCTCATTTATAAAGGCAATGCCACCAACTGGGTTAAAGCAGCAAATACCATTAAATTGAAGCTCCTCACCCAGATCAGAAAAGTGCAAAATGTTTCTGCTGAAGTAACAGCGTTACTGGCAAACCCGGCTTCCCTGATCAACTCCCAGGCAGAAAGCTTTATGCTTCCTTTTGGTCCTTTTACCAGTACGGATGACAGGCACCCTGGTTATGGCGACTACTCTGCTGCTCAGCGTGGTGGACAGATCCCCAGCCACTGGATGTATGAGATCATGAAAGGATATAATCCTGATATCTATGAGGGAATTACTGACCCAAGAATTCCTTACTATTTCTACAACCAGAAATCAGCATCTGCCAACCCTGAAAACTGTACCGATTATCGTGATGGTGGATTTATCACCCTCATGTTCGGTTCAAACGGTATCTGTGTAGGTGGTTCTAACAGTAATACTTACACGCTGTTGGGTATCTATCCGATCGGTGGCCGTTATGATGAAGGCGCTGGTGCATTGATCGCTGCTTCAGGTGGTACACTTAATGCAGGTAACGCCGGAACAGGCGCTGCTCCGCACAGAATGTTGACTTATGCTGACCGTTTATTCCTGGAAGCTGAACTGATCAATGTAGGTCTGGCTCCTGGCGATGAAAGGACTGTTTTCAGCAATGCTTTAAACGCTGCTTTTGCCCAGGTTGACCATGTAATTACAAACTTTGTAAAACCTTCGCAGGCAGTTCCAGCTATCGCAGGACTGGCAACTACTACATCTTACAAGGAGGACGTGCTTGATGAGTTTGATGCAGCTTCCGCAACCGGAAAACTGGAGCATATCATGACCCAGAAATGGTTGTCTCGTTTTGGAAACTCTGTTGATAACTATACTGACATTCGCAGAACCGGATTCCCCAAATTGTTCAGACCCGCTCCGGAAGGTACAGTTACCAGTGTTACTGTACCTGGTGCTTCCAATGGAACTGGTGCAGGTGTAGTACCTGTATCTAATGGTACGGCATTCCCACTTTCTTTACCATGGTCACAGGATGAGCTGAACAAGAACGGCAATGCGCCTTCTCAGAAAGTATTGAATGAGTATAAAGTATTCTGGATCCCTTAAGTCACAGATATTCCTGAACTAAAAAATTTTAAATAATTTATTATATGAAAAGACATAGTTTAAAAAGCATCTTTTTTCCTGTTGCACTGGTAGCAATGCTGGTAATTACAGGTTGTACAAAAGATGATGGTCCTATCAGAAAAGAATACCTGGACCTGATCGAGTCAGTTCCGGTTATTGCGACTGCCATCGACAATACCGGTAGCCCGGCGATTGACGTACTGAATCCCGCCAGCTTCCAGGGTAAGTTTACTGTTTCTGAGTTTTTTGATGGCCCCGGTTCTGAATCGCCTGAGAAGGTAGATGTGGTTGTGAGAAAGAATGGTGGCACTGGTACAGATGTAAAAGTATTTCAAGCAGGCGTAACGACTTTGCCTGCCTCTTATTCTGTTACCACTGCTCAACTGGAGGCACTGTTTGGTGCACCTGTTGTAGTGGGTGATTCGTATGATTTTTCTGTCGACATCTATACTAAAAGCGGTTCTAAGTTTGAAGCGTTTCCCGCTGGTGGTGTAGCTACCAGCTCTGGTCCTACAGGTGTTCCAGGTTACTCTTATATGGTTCGTTTCGGCGCTATTTGCGCATATGATCCTGATATATATGAGGGCGACTTCGAAGTAGTACAGGATGCATGGGCTGACTGGTCTCCTGGTGACATTGTAACGCTGACAAGGGTGAGCGACAATAAGTTTTCATTTATTGATCCCTGGGCTACAGCTCCAAGAAACCCCATCGTTGTAACTGTTAATACAGGTAACAACCAGGCTTCTATTCCCAAAACCAGCGCAGGCGCGGCATGGGGATGGGCAGTAGGTACTTACACTGGTGCTTTTGTACAAACAGGTGGTGCAGCTACTTCAAGCTTTGTTTCTCCCTGTGCTCAAACAGTTACCCTCAACCTGGTCTATATGGTTGACCAGGGTACTTTTGGTGGTACTTATCCATTGGTGTTGAAGAAGCTCTAAGCCGGGTACTGCTAGATAACATTTCGTAACGGAATTCAACCTGCGACGAAAACAAAATGCCCCACGATGTTGCAATCTGCGCATCGTGGGGCAACTTGTTTGGGTGCAGTTCAAATTTTCGGTTATATCAATTTATCCTATTAATAACTGGAACCTCAGATCAACCTTATTACCATAGTAAAGAGTCATTTTCAATAACACCAACCTTAATCCCTTATCCACTGAAAAATAAGGGAATAAGGTTGTTTTTCTGTATAGGTTTTTTATGTTACTAAAGTGATAAGGTTTTCACACTCCTGCTATGATAATGCTTACAACAGTTAAAGCGGAAATTTGAAATACACCCACATGTTTTGAGTCATGTCAGGAGCAAAATAAATTGACTACTTTTGAGATTGAATTCATTTTATGCCTGAACAACCCCAACCCAATCAGCTCAACATAGAGATCTCTGAAGAAGTAGCCGAAGGTTCTTATGCCAACCTCGCCATCATCACTCACTCTCATGCTGAGTTTGTCATAGATTTTGTCAACGTGATGCCCGGCACTCCCAAGAGCAAAGTAAAATCGCGCATTATCTTAACTCCCCAGCATGCCAAACGCCTGATGAAGGCGCTTACTGAAAATATCTCCAAGTTCGAAGCCACTAATGGTACCATCAAGGATATCGAAGAGATACAGCTGCCTTTGAATTTTGGTGGACCGACGGCGCAGGCGTGAGCTGGGTGCTAGATACTGGATGCTGGATGGTGGATACTGGATACTGGATGGTGGATGCTGGATGCTTGATGTTTATTTTGGTGATTGGTGTTGTTGAATAACAGTTTGAAGGAATTTGTTCAACATTTTGCCAAGTATTTCAATTTTGTTTTTTAGCTTTTTATCGACTGCTTCATCAACCAAAGATTTTGTTTCAAAAAGGTTTTCGAGGTGATCAATCGTTTCGTCGTTTGAGGCCAGGGCATACACGAGGTATTTAACCCATTCCTGTTTATATCGCCGTCTTCCGAATCCCTCCACAATAGCCGATTTTGTAGTTTTAGTTGATCTCCTGATCTGTGAACCTTCTTCGTATAGTTCGAATTTTGGTAGTGTCAAGGACATTTGGTGAACTTCTATTACAATCTCCTTTGCCAACATCCAAATTTGTATTTCTTATAACTCATTTTTTCCATTTGATTGCTATAGTATCCAGTACCCAGTATCTAGTATCCAGTATCCAGTAACCATCAGAGCCCCTCTTCATAGCAAACCCTCATCCGCAAAACTATAATACCCCTCCTCACTCACGATAATATGATCCACCACCCTGATATCGAAATAGCCGGCGGCTTCTTTGATTTTAGCAGTGAGGGCTTCATCGGCGCGGCTGGGTCGCAGACTGCCGCTGGGGTGGTTATGGCAGAGTATGAGGTTGACGGCGTCGGATTCGAGGGCTTTTTTTAAGATGACACGCGGATCGGCAATGGTGGCGGTGATCCCTCCTATACTTACGATTTCGAAATGATTCACCTTGTTGGCGCGGTTCAGGAACAACACCCCAAAGACCTCGTGCCTGTAGTCCATGAGCCGGCTTTGGAGGTAGTCGGCAACATCCTTACTGGTAGTCACGATCGAACGCTCCAGGGAAGACCCTCCCTGGCGACGGCGCCCCAGTTCAAGGGCTGCGGCTATGGTAATGGCTTTGGCCTCGCCGATGCCCCTTACAGACTGCAGTTGTATGACGGTCAGTTTTCCGAGCTCGTTAAGGTTGTTCTTGCCCAGGTTTAGAACCTCCCGGCCGAGGTCCACAGCGGTTTTCTGGCGGGTGCCATGGTTGATCAGGATGGCCAGTAATTCGGAATCGGTGAGGTTTTCTGCACCTTTGGCGAGTAGTTTTTCCCTGGGTCTATCGTCTTTTGACCATAGATTAATAGGGTAATTATTCTCTTGCATAAAAAAAAATTAACCAATATTTTTATTCCTGCATTACAACATGAGTTGTTGCAACACCCAATTCCAATTTTTCTGAAAACCAAAATCCGGTATTATGAGAACTAAAAGATCAGCAACAGTAGGGGCACTGCATCCAATCCTGTTCTTTGCAGTTATGTATGTAGTGGTGCTGTTTTTCTCCATTTTTATCTGCTCATCTATCTTTTACAGCTTCAATGATGATCCCATCGAAGATATTGCAGTAAAAGAGCAGCCAGCCGGTCAAAAAAGCTTTCCTGTTCAGGTTTCTACCGCCGCGGTGGTGAGGTAATCACGGCGATTGCATGATTTTTTTCTGCCCGGAGGCGAAGGTTGCTGCGATAGTAATATCTTCGCCGCACCAAAGGGAGTACTTTGGGCTTCATTATTTCAAGTCATGCAATCAGCCAAGATTTTTTCCGGCAACAGCTCCGGTTCGTTGACCAACGAGATTTGCAAAAGGTACGGAACAAAACAGGGAAAGATTAATATTCAACGCTTTAGCGATGGAGAAATGTGCCCCACTTTCATGGAAAGTATCAGGGGCGATTTTGTTTTCCTGGTGCAGAGCACCAATGCTCCCTCCGACAATATTTTAGAACTCCTTTTAATGATCGATGCCGCCCGCCGGGCATCCGCCTACAAGGTCATTGCCGTAATACCTTATTATGGCTATGCCCGCCAGGACCGTAAGGACAAACCCCGGGTTGCAATTGGTAGCAAGTTGATAGCCAATATGTTAGTGGCATCTGGTGCCGACAGGATCATCACCATGGACCTCCACGCACCCCAAATCCAGGGTTATTTTGATATCCCGGTCGATCACCTCGATAGTCACGCTGTTTTTATTCCTTATATAGAGAATCTGAAACTGGAAAACCTTACCTTTGCCGCCCCCGACGTGGGATCAACCAACCGTGTAAGGGAAATCGCCAACTATTTCAATGCTGAAATGGTGATTTGCGATAAGCATCGCAAGCGGGCCAATGAGATAGCAAGCATGGTGGTGATCGGTGATGTGACGAATAGGGATATCGTGATCATTGATGATATCTGTGATACAGGTGGTACGCTTGCAAAAAGCGCAGCTCTTTTAAAAGAAAAAGGTGCAAGGAGTGTGAGAGCATTGATCACACACCCGGTATTGAGCGGTAAAGCTTACGAGAACATTGAGAATAGTGTGTTGGAAGAGCTTATCGTATGCGATACAATACCGTTGAAAAAGGAGATATCAAAGATTAAAGTGATTTCCGTCGCGGAGCTATTTGCTGTAGCTATCCGTAATGCGTTTGAGAATAAAAGTATCACGAGCCTGTTTATCCATTCGCAACGGAAAGTATAAAAAGGGTTCAGGTTTATAATCACATAGCCTCAGGACCGAAAGAAAGGAAACAACAAACAATTATAAAAAATGAAAACAATTACAATCAAAGGACAACTGAGGACCGGATTCGGGAAAGCCGCCACCCGCCAGCTCCGCTCTCAGGATCAAGTGCCGGGTGTAATTTACGGGGGTCCGCAGGAGATTAATTTTTCAGCTCCTGCTGCTGCATTCAAGCCTTTAGTATACACACCCAGCTTCCAGTTAGCGGAAGTAGAGGTAGATGGTAAGACACACAAATGCATTTTAAAAGATCTGCAGTTTGACAAGGTCACCGATCAGCTGATCCACGTAGACCTGCTCGAGCTGGTTGAAGATAAAAAAGTGATCGCAACAATTCCCCTAAAGTATACCGGTGCCTCTATCGGCGTAAAGAACGGTGGTAAGTTTGTAGCGAAGATCAATTCACTTAAAGTAAAGACTTATCCCAAATACCTGAGGGAGCAGATCGAAGTTCCGATCGATGAACTTGATCTCAATGGTAATATCAGGGTAGAAGATGTAAAAGTTGAGCATTACGATATACTCAACTCTCCTCGTATTCCCATCGCGTCTGTAGTGCTGACAAGGCAATTGAAACAGGAAGAAGCTGCTGCTCCGGCTGCCAAAGCTGCTCCTGGTGCCGCTCCAGCCGCAGCCGCTGCACCGGCGAAGAAATAATGCCCCGCAAGATATCATCAACCCGTTTCAACATCGAAACGGGTTTTTTTATGCGTTAATGCGATATTTGAATTGATATAGATCACGAGAATAATAATCCTGTTTAGAAAGGAAGTCATGAAATTTCTGATTGTTGGTTTGGGAAATATCGGTAATGAATACGCACACACCAGGCATAATATCGGTTTTGATGTGGTGAATGCGTTTGTTCATAAACACGGAGGCCAATTCGGTACCGACCGCCTGGCTTATATGGCCACCGTGAGGTGGAAGTCCCGCAGCTTTGTGTGCATTTGTCCCACTACTTATATGAACCTGAGTGGTAAGGCCGTCAGGTACTGGTTCGATAAAGAAAAGATAGCTATTGAGAACTTATTGGTGATCCTGGATGATGTGGCATTACCCCTGGACAAACTGAGACTTCGCCCCGGTGGCAGCGATGGTGGACATAACGGTCTAAAGAGTATCCAGGAAGCCTTGGGTTCCGTGGAGTATCCCCGTTTACGCTTTGGCATTGGTAATAATTATCCCAAAGGAATGCAGTCTGATTTTGTACTTGGGAAATGGACAAAAGAGGAGGAACCCCTGGTAAAGCAAAAGATAGAAAAGTCCGTGGAAGTGATCGAAAGCTTTGCTACCCAGGGCATCAGCTTTGCCATGAACCAGGTAAATAATCAGCGGTTTTCGCTATGATAAGTCATATTGATTACTTATTTTAGCAGCCCGACCCTAAGATGCGTTTAAACTCCACATCCTATTGAAGACAGGAATATATATGGGATCAACAGTCCTTGGAGTAGTATCCGATGTATTTTAACAACAACCATCCAGATTTATGAAGATTTTTTGTGTAGGGCGCAATTTTGCCGCCCATGCTGATGAGCTAGGAAATAATATTCCCGACGAGCCAGTGATTTTCATGAAGCCTAAGAGTGCATTGCTTCAACCTCATTCCCCATTTTACTATCCTGAATTTACTAACGAGC
>JAEYOL010000310.1 GCA_023411775.1 Bacteroidota bacterium
GGATAAAGACGATCGAAAGATTTTTTTCAGTACCGAGGGTGACTGGCCCTTCGACATTTTTGCCGCAAGTTTTTACCTGCTCTCCCGATATGAAGAATACCTGCCGCATAGTAAAGATATGTACGGTCGATATGCACATGAGAATTCGCTTGCATACAGGGAAAAATTTCTTGGCATCCCGATTATAAATATCTGGTGGAATGATTTTAAAAATGCATATCGCGATAGGTTTTCAACCCTTAATTCGACGCCGCTCCAGGCATTTACATTTTTGCCAACCTACGATATTGATATTGCATGGTCCTATAAAGGCAAAGGATGGCAACGAAACCTCGGTGGTTTTTTACAATCCGTTTTTAGTGGAGAATGGAAGCAAAATACAGAACGCCTTAGTGTATTGAGGAAAAAAGGCAGGGATCCTTATGATTGCTACGGATGGCTGAACAAACTGCATGAAAACTACAGGCTGAAGCCCTATTATTTTTTTCTTGTTGCTGATAAAAAGGGGAAGTATGATAGGAACATCTCTCCCAACAGGCCGGAATTACAGGAATTGATCAGGGATCATTTTATAAGATACCCCATAGGGTTGCACCCATCCTGGCGAAGTGGTGATGAACATGAACTATTAAAAAAAGAGATCGATACGCTGTCGCGAATAACAGGGTCGGGTTGCATGTCGTCACGTCAACATTATATCAGGTTTGATCTTCCCGAAACTTACAGGCGCCTGCTTGACGCGGGTATCCGATATGATTTTTCGATGGGATATGGCAGCATCAATGGCTTCCGGGCTTCGGTTACAACTCCTTTCTATTGGTATGACCTGCAGGAGGAAAAACAAACTGAGTTGATGTTATTCCCGTTTTGCTATATGGAAGCCAACTCCTATTATGAACAGAAATTCACAGCCCAACAAGCGCTTGAGGAAATGAGGGAATACCGCAAAGTGGTAAAATCAGTGGGAGGTATGTTGATTACGGTATGGCACAATCATTTCCTGGGTAGCGAAGAAACATTCGGGGAATGGAAACAGGTTTACGAAGAGTTTATCAGGGAAACTGCTGAAAAGGTTTAGGCCGCCGCTACTACAAACCTTCTGTTTCGGGTATTGTATTTGCCGACACTTTATAGGCTTTATTGACGAGGTACACACCAGCCAGTGTTACTAATCCGCCCACTGCGATAAAAATTGTCAGGCTTTCGGAAAATATCAGCCAGCCAAGTAGTACTGCGACAATCGGGTTGACATATGCATAGAGCGAAGCCTGTTCCGTAGAGAGATTCTGAAGTGCATAGAGGTAAGCGATAAAAGAAACCACAGAGCCAAAGATCACGAGGTAAGCTATCGCCGCCCATGATTGCCAGGCAATATTTACCAGCGACACCGCATTACCTGAATTATAGGACGTAATGGACAAGGCAATTCCCGAGATAACCATCTGCAAGCCGATGCTGAAATATGGATTGAATTTGGCGGCGTACTTTTTTGTGTAGATGGTTCCAAATGCCCAGCCCCAGGTAGCAAGCAGGGAAAGGAAGATACCAAAGCGAAAGTCGGCGATGAAAAAATCCTGCAGGTGCTCATAAAAGATGATACATACCCCGCCAAATCCTAACAACAGTCCCAATATCGCCAATCTCGGCATTTTTGATTTAGCGGAAAAAAGCCCGATCACCACCAGCCATAAAGGAAAGATAGCGCCGATGATGGCACCCAACCCGGCTGAAACGTATTTGAGTCCCCAGGTGCTAAGGCCATTTGCAATTAAAAAATTTAGAAAACTCAGGATAATGATGGACTGCCATTCCCTGCGTCCCGGCCATTTTTCGCCCTTTGCAACAAAGAATAGTACGTAGCAAAGTCCGCCGAGTAGCTGCCGGATGCCGGCCATTTGGAGGGGCGGCATATAACGCACACCTTCTTTTGAAGCGATCCAGGTAGTGCCCCAGAAAAAGCAAACCAGTGCCAGGCAAAAAACTGCTTTGGCCCTTACCCCTTTTTTATGGATCGTGAGCGGGTTGAACACAGCAATGTTACGCAGTGATTTACCCGCGGGTTTAATTATGATCTTATTAAAGTCGATAAAGGCCATTGTCTCTCATCTAGTATCCCGCATCCAGTATCAAGCATCCAACATCCAGCATCCAGCATCCAGCACTCAATGCTTAAAATGCCTCATACCTGTAATCACCATCGCAAGATTATGTTGCTTGCAATATTCGATAGAATCTTTGTCACGAATTGAACCTCCAGGCTGGATAAACGCCGCGATACCGGCCTGGTGACCTAGTTGTACACAATCATTAAATGGGAAAAATGCATCACTCGCCATAACAGCGCCATTCAGATCAAAATTAAATTGCTTTGCTTTTTCCACTGCCTGTCTTAATGAGTCGATACGGCTGGTTTGCCCGCAGCCCTTTCCAACAAGTTGTTTGTTTTTTACCAGGGCGATCGCATTTGATTTTAAATGTTTGCACACAAGATTGGCAAATTCAAGATCCGATCTTTCTTCCTGCGTGGCTGTTCTTCCCCCGGCTTCCTCCCAGTCTTTGAAATTGCCGGTATCTGTAGCCTGGATCAACACGCCGTTCAGGACTGACTTATATTGTTCCCTGCCGGAAGGAAGAGATTTTAACTGTAAAAGGATCCTGTTCTTCTTTGATCTTAAAACAGTCAAAGCTTCTTCATCAAATGCAGGAGCAATCAGTACTTCAAAAAATATCTCGTTGATGGCATCTGCCGTTGCCTTGTCTACCGTGCCATTGGTAACCAGCACGCCACCAAAAGCGCTTTCGGGGTCACCGGCTAGTGCGGAATCCCAACCCTGTTTTACTGTCGGCCGCTGGGCAACACCGCACACATTGGTGTGTTTTATAATGGCGAAAGTTATTTCATTGTTTGAACCTGCTCCTTTAGCGCCAAACTCACTTATCAACTGTACTGCGGCATCTACGTCCACGAGGTTGTTATAGGAAAGTTCTTTGCCATTGAGCTGCTCGAATAATTCTTCCAGGCGACCATAAAAAACACCCGGCTGATGTGGATTTTCGCCATATCTCATCGGGCGGGGATCAGGAATTGACTCGAGGAAGTACAATGATTCAGATGGGTTAAAATATTTTGCGATCGCTACATCATAGTGAGCGACTACTTCAAAGGCTTTCGCTGCAAAGGTTTTTCTTTGTTCCAGGGTAGTCTCTCCTTTTTGCTCCGCCAAAAGTTTCTCAAGTGTAGCGTAATCTTTCTTAGCCGCGATCACCACCACATCTTTAAAATTCTTAGCAGCACCACGGATCATCGATGGTCCGCCGATATCGATCTTTTCGATTATGGCTTTTTCATCGGATGTACTGGCAACGGTTTCCTCGAAAGGATAAAGATCCACGATCACCAGGTCTATCTCAGGAATGTTGTATTGCTTCATCTCCTGTATATGAGTGGCATCATCGCGTTTACCGAGTATGCCCCCAAAAACAGAAGGATGTAATGTTTTTACACGTCCACCCAGTATGGATGGATAGCTGGTAAGATTCTCAACCGGGACGACACTGATGCCAAGGTTTTCAATAAAAGTCTGTGTGCCGCCGGTGGAATAAATGACTACACCGAGGTCGGAAAGCTGCTTAACGATCTTTTCGAGGCCATCCTTATAAAATACTGAAATAAGTGCCGATTGAATTTTTTTTGTCATAATGCCGGGTTGAATAGAGCATGCCACCCCGATGGTGTGGGATGGCATGCCTCGTTTGGAGCCGCAAAACTAACTTAATTCAGGTTCATCACAAAAGCTCCTTTTTCCCTCACGTCATAATAGGGGATAAGTAGTGAGTCGCAATCCTTTTTCCAGTGTCTTAGTCTCCAGGAAGGCACAGAACCATCGAAAACGACCTGCCTGATTTCGAAGGTTTTGGTGAGACGGTGCAAGCGCAGGTCGGGGTTCTTTGATATCACCATTACATCGATCGTTATGGGCTGCCGTGGCGGTAGATAGTGCATAGATGAATCAACCAAAAGGATTGTTTTACCCCCCAGCCTGACAAAGCCGTCCTTATCCCGGATGGGACTGGTTTTATCGACCGGCTTTGTCCTGTATCGTGTACGCGATGGTTTCAGGTGGAAATTTTGTAGAAATTCATCCTTGTGGATTTCGGGATCGCCCCTGAATACCAGTTTACGACCATCCACGAGATCAATAGCCTGGTATTTGGAGATATTATATACGATGAGCTTTTGCTGGACAGATGATTGCCAGAATGAATATCCCCTGAGGATAAAGAAAGTCATAAGCGCCAGCATGGCTGTTGCCAGACCCATTTTTGATTTTTCCAACAACCAGTAGCTGCACCCGGCGATGAACAGGTAAAGGAGGGTCACCTGCCACAAGTTTATTTGTAATGCCTGCCACAATGAAAAGCTAATGCCTTCTGTTTTTTCAATATAATTATTCATGTGGCGGATCAGCCAGCTGATCACGGTGCCCAACAGGAGAGATAGCCAGGGGAAAAAAGAGATAGCACATAGAAGTATTTCAGCTAACAGAATAATACTGGATAGCGGCACCGCAATAAAGTTTGTAAACAGAAAAAGAACCGGGAACTGGTGGAAATGATAAATGCTTACAGGAGTAGTAAGAATTTGCGCTGCCAGGGTTACAGCAGACATTTGCCATAAAATATCAAGCAATTTGTTTTTGATGTAGAAGATGTCGTAAACGGGGCGCATAAAAATGACGATACTGAGTACTGCGGAATACGATAATTGGAAACCAAGGTCCCAGAGCCAGAAAGGATTGTAACATAAAAGGCCGAAGGCAGAGAGTGACAGGGTGTTGAATACGGATGTTTTTCTTTTTGTGCATTCACCCAGGACGATACAGGAAAACATCACCGCCGATCGCAGGATGGAAGGTTGTGCGCCTGCAAGCAGGGAAAAAAGCCATAACCCCGTAATGATGATAACGGGACGGAGCCAGCGGCTTTGTTTTCTTTTTTGAAGCGGCCGGAGTATAATGACCAGCAGCCAGTAAATTAATCCCAGATGCAGCCCGGAGATCGCGATGATATGTACTACACCGGTGTTACTGTAAGATTGCACCAGTGTTTTGTCCAGGTCGTTTTTATACCCGATCAACAATGCCTCAGCAAGGCCAAGTTCTTTTTCACCTTTTATATATGTTCTTAAGATGCGTAAAACTGCGGACCTGATTTTTTCAATAAAAGAGGAAAGCCACTCTTTGCCAGTGCCGGGAAGGACAACCCAGTCTGCGGATTCCAGGAATACCTGGTGTGTAATACCCTGGAATAAAGCATATCGTTCGTAGTCGAAGCCTCCCGGGTTTCCTGAATTCTTAATCGGCTGCAGTGGCTTTTTGAAAACAATCCTACTACCGCTAGCGATTGATAGAAGTGAATCCTTCCTGAAATATATAATGATTTGCCCCTTAGCCGTAAACTTAGCCTTATTCATCACAACACCGGTTACCACTGCATTGGCTTTGAAGGATTTCGTTTTTTCTACGGGCGTTTCCGAAAGTGTAGCAATGTGAATTGCATTTTCCACCTGTTGTTTCGCAAGGGCATGATCTGAGTTGCGGATATCCTGGAACCAAACCAGCAAAGCACCGAGTGCGGTAAATGAAATCAGGGTGGCGGTGCCGCCAAGTATCCTGTTACGGAATTTTTTAAACACGGAAAAGTATGAGAAGAATATGATAAGTAGTACGCCGGTTGCGAGTATAATGGACCATGTGCACCTGGAAAGCGGAGCATACCATTGCAGCATGATACCAATAACAAGCGGGAACAATATTCTTATGAATGGAGCTTTTTTCCATATATAAATCTCCTCGCTCATCAGGTCAAATATTAAAACTCTTTATCATTCACACCGCATTCTTCCGTAGCAGGGGAGAATTGTTTGGATTTTCTATCTTTTGCGTGGATGAAAATCATTTTTTACCGGGATATTTTGACGGTGTTTTCACGGTATTTTTTCCCTTTTTTCACGGTTTTTTTTTATTATTTTAACCGCTAAAGTTTGATAATCTTAATCTTATGAATATGCTTAATTTATAATTACTAAATTAATCAAGGTTTTAGGTCAAGTCCGCGATCAGTTCCTTAATAGTTTTATGATGCAACCAATATTAGTTGCGATCAAAAAAATTAAGGCGATGACTACAATTCAAAAAAAATCATTAAAGGCGGGCAAGCAGGTTGACACCAAGCACGTAGACACAGTAGTTAAGAATTACAAACAGGAACG
>JAEYOL010000004.1 GCA_023411775.1 Bacteroidota bacterium
GGTTCCTGCGCACCACCTATAAGAACATCAGCCAGATGATGGATCAATACCCCAATATCCAGAAGATGATCCTGCTTCAAACCAGTTATATATTAAAAGGTGTGCTGGAGCGCCAGATCGAACTGCAGTGTTATAGTGCGGAGGAAAAGTTCAAGGCCCTGTTGAAACGCAGCCCACATGTGTTACAACTGATACCACATAAATACCTGGCATCTTACCTGGGTATTGATGCGACAACATTCAGCAAACTATTAGGTACTGTTCGTTTGTAAACTCGAAAATCTTAGAAAATGCCAAGATTTTTCTTTGGCAGCCGTGCTAGGTTTGTGTAAAATTGAGAGACAATGAAAAAGTTCAACAGTATAGAATTACTCGACCAATTGCAGTCGGATGTCAGGGAAATGATCCTTCGTGTCAACCAGCTCAAATCCGCCGACCCCGGTGTGTTATTGGAGCAGCCCGCGCCAGGAAAATGGAGCGTGGTGGAGATCCTGGAACACCTGAATAGCTATAATCGTTATTACAACCCGGCTTTGGAAAAATCCCTGCAGGCAGATAAACCTGCGGTTGCATTATTCAAGTCCGGATTGATTGGCAACTATTTCACCAATATGATGAAACCAACAGAAAGCGGGACAGTGAAAAACAAGATGAAGGCACCCCGCGGTCATCGCCCGCCTCGTCTACTGGATGCCAAGCCTGTGATCGATTCGTTTTTAACTTACCAGCACCAATTGCTTGATCTGCTGGAACTGGCCAAACAAAAAGATATCGGGAGCCTGCGCACACCGATTTCGCTGACCAACCTGATCAAATTAAAAACCGGGGATGTATTTCGCTTCCTGATCGCGCATGAGCAGCGCCATTTTGTGCAGATGGAAAATGCCCTGCTGGCCATCCGGGAGATCAGGCCAGGTAAATATCCAACAGCCCTTCCGGTAGTATGACCAGTACCTGTTTTTTACGGTGATCGATCTTTTGCAGGAAAGCCTCATTCAGCGGCACCAGTACTTCCTTTGACTGGATGTCGAGACGGCAAAGCAGCTGATGTGGTTGTTCGATCACTTCCAGGATAGGTCCCAGCACTTTCCCGTTATCAATTATGGAATACCCCAACAGGTTTGCCGGGGCTGATTTTGCGGCAAATTTTTTAAAATCGGCCCCGGTGAGCCATGCATTTTGTTGGACCAGTTTTAGTGCCGCTTCGCGGGTAGATATTCCTTCGAGTGAGAGGTAGATCTCGTTGTCTGATTTGATTTTGGTGGATTGTACAAACCAGGGAAGAAAGGAATTCTTTTTCTCTTCGATAAATATCGCCTGCAGTCCGGTCAGCGCGGTTTTTTTTCCGAGTTCATGTTGCAATACCAGTTGCCCTGCCACCCCATGTGCTGCCGCAAACTTTCCAACCTTAAAATACTCCGTCATAAGCCACGAAATTAGGGAAAGAGGCCACGAATCACACGAATTGCTGGGAGCGGCCACGAATTACACTAATCACACGAACTAGTTAACTGCTGAACTGAAGCCTCTCCTGACATTATAAAGATAATTAGCCTATAAAACACCATTCGTGTCATTCGTGTTATTCGTGGCTCCCCCAAAAAAAATCCCGGCCGCTAAGGCCGGGATTGATGAACTTTCAGGATGGATTATTTATCCTTCATTGCCACCTTCGCCAGTTGTCTTGCGCTCAGGTCTGCGACCTGGCATTGGACGACGGGCTCTTTTGTTACGGGCGGCTTCTTCCTGGCGTTTTTTAACCTGTGCATCATGTTCAGTGCTCCAGGTTGTGAATTTCTGCATCGCTGTCGCATCATCAAACAATCCCAGGCTCACACCACGAAGCAGGTGCTTCAGGTATAATACACCTTTAAAACTCAGGATACGGCGAACTGTATCTGTAGGTGTAGCGCCTTTGTTCAGCCACTCCAATGCCTTCTGGCGATCCAGCTGGATAGTAGCAGGAACAGTCAGGGGATTGTAAGTACCTAATTTTTGGATGAATTTCCCATCACGGGGGCTGCGGGAGTCAGCAACTACGATGAAGTAAAAGGGCCTTTTCTTAGACCCGTGTCTTTGAAGACGGATTTTGGCTGCCATTTAAATAGAAATTTACAGGCGTTAAACAATAATTGTTAATACCGGTTGAAACCGGAACGGCGAAGATAAGAAGGGAGAAGGGAATTTGAAAATGTGAAAGTGTGAAAATGTGAAAATGTGAAAATGCCGCTCCCGGCTCCCGACTCCTGACTACCTCCTCATCCCGGGCATCATCCTGCCAAACATATTCATCTTATTCATCCCCTTCATCATATCACGCATTTGTTCAAATTGTTTCATGAAGGCATTCACTTCACTAATGTCTTTACCAGCTCCTTTGGCGATCCTTTTTCGTCGGCTGCCGTCGATCAGGTCGGGGTTGCTGCGCTCCTCGGGCGTCATGGAGTTGATCATGGCTTCGATACCCTTGAAGGAGTCATTATCCAGGTCAATATCTTTAAGTTTATTGCCTACACCGGGGATCATTCCCAGGAGGTCTTTCATATTACCCATTTTTTTTATCTGTTCGAGCTGCATCTTAAAATCGGCAAAGTCGAACTTGTTCTTACGGATCTTGCTTTCCAGCTTTTTAGCCTGCTCCTCGTCAAATTGCTCCTGTGCTTTCTCAACGAGACTGGTAATATCACCCATACCCAGGATACGCTGCGCCATCCTCTCGGGATAAAACACATCGAGGGTATCCATTTTCTCACCGGCACTGGTGAACTTAATGGGTTTGTTGACGGTGTATTTAATGGAAATGGCAGCACCACCACGGGTATCACCATCCAGTTTTGTAAGTACCACACCGGTAAAATCGAGGCGGTCGTTAAAGGCCTTGGCCGTGTTCACCGCGTCCTGGCCGGTCATGCTATCCACGACAAACAATATCTCCTGTGGATTTACCGCATCGCGGATATTTGCCACTTCAGTCATCATCAGTTCATCGATGGCCAGGCGGCCGGCGGTATCGATGATCACTACATTTTTATTTTTGCTCCTGGCTTCTTTAACGGCATTCTGGGCGATGGAAACGGCGTCTTTATTTTCCTCCTCCACATGCACGTCCACGTTGATCTGCTCTCCCAGCACTCTCAGCTGTTCCATGGCTGCAGGGCGGTAGATATCAGCTGCCACCAGCATCGGCGACAGGCCTTTTTTTGTTTTGAGATAGTTTGCCAGTTTGCCGCTAAAAGTTGTTTTACCACTACCCTGCAGGCCGGCGATCAGGATCACGGCGGGGTTGCCCTTGGCATTGAAAACGGCTTCCTGTCCGCCCATCAGTTCGGTAAGCTCATCCTTCACGATCTTGGTCATCAATTGACCGGGGCTGATTGCATTGATCACTTTCTCACCAATGGCCTTGTCTTTTATCTTATCGGTAAATTCCTTGGCGATCTTGTAATTCACGTCGGCGTCTACCAGGGCGCGACGGATCTCTTTGACCGTTGTGGCAACGTTCAGTTCGGTGATACGGGCCTGGCCTTTGAGGTTTTTAAAGGCCGATTCAAGTTTATCCTGCAGGTTGTTAAACATAGACTACAATGCTATTACAAAGCCCGCAAAGATAAGCAGTAAAATAAAAAAGCTGCGAGTCATTCCGCCGAGCCGGGGGGAGGAAGGTTGTTCAACCATTTCCCAAAGCACGCAGCTGGTAACTCGCAGCCTGAACTATGTTTAAAAAGCTAGTGTAAAATTCAAATCATGCGCCTAAATAGGTTCGTAAAAGATTAATTCTGTTTGTGGTCCTGAGTTTGGTAATGGCTTTGTCCTTGATCTGTCTTACCCTTTCGCGGGTTAGGTTAAACCTTTCGCCGATGTCTTCAAGGCTCATGGGATGGTCAACGCCGATACCGAAGAAATAACAGATCACCTCTTTTTGCCTTTCGGTGAGGGTTTTCAGCGAGCGGTCAATCTCAGTTTTCAGGGATTGCGTATGATCCAGTTCGCCATCGGTTTTTTCCGCATTGGGGTTTTCCAAAACGTCCAGCAGTGTGCCGTCTTCACCTTCTGAAATAGGTGTATCCATGCTCAGGTGACGTGATGAAATGCTCAGGGATGCCGATACCTCATCGAGGTCCATTTCCAGCAATTCCGCGAGTTCCTCGGCTGAGGGTTCTCTTTCAAACTGTTGCTCCAGTTGTGAAAACGCTTTCTGGATCCTGTTGGTAAGACCAACTTTGTTGAGCGGAAGACGGACAATCCTCGATTGTTCGGCCAGTGCCTGCAGGATGCTTTGGCGAATCCACCAAACCGCATAAGAAATGAATTTGAAACCACGTGTTTCATCGAAGCGCTGAGCGGCTTTAATTAACCCCAGGTTTCCTTCATTGATTAAGTCGGGTAGTGATAAACCCTGGTTCTGGTACTGCTTGGCAACCGATACCACAAATCGAAGATTAGCTTTGGTGAGGCGGTCCAGGGACTTCTGGCAGCCCTGCCTGATTAAGGCGGCAAGTCGTACTTCTTCTTCTGAGCTGATAAGCTCGACTTTGCCGATTTCCTGGAGATATTTCTCCAGACTTTGAGATTCACGATTGGTGATCGATTTCGTGATCTTCAATTGTCTCATACTCATAGGTATTGGCTTTAGTTGGGTTTATTTTAAGGGTTATAGATTTTAAAAACAGATCAGTTTTCCATTAAAAAACACCCCCGCCGCAGGTCAATCGTTTTCAGAAAACATTGGATGTCAGAACAATTTAAGCATTTGCTTAATAAGTCCCAAAAAAATTATCTTTCCTTTAACGTAGGTTTATTGGATTTATTTTGCATATAAAATTACCCCTCCCGTAAAAAGGGGAAAAATAAAAAAGAAATTATTTTGATACGACGATTTATTATTTATTATTGCAGGTAGAGAGATTTTTCAATAGTAACAGATGAGCAAGCAATTATATACACTAGAGTTCCCGGTCAGATGTTCACCTACGATACTGTATGAGTTCCTGTCAACTCCCGCAGGTCTGGGCGAGTGGTTTGCGGATAAGGTAGACGAGCGCGATAATATATTTTACTTCGGTTGGAATGGTTCATTTGAGAAAGCGGAGGTGGTCGAAAGCGAGGGTGATAAAAGCATTCGTTTTCGCTGGCTCGATGCACCCAAGAATGAGTATTTTGAATTCAGCATAGAAAAATCAGAGATCACTAACCAAACCATCCTGGTGGTAAAAGATTTTGCTGAGAAAAAAGATATCAAGGACCAGAGCCTTCTGTGGGATCACCAGGTAAAAGACCTGTTCCACAGGCTGGGTAATTAACCAACACAGGCGTGCACCAGCCCGCTGTATATTTTCATCATTTTTCCAGGCGCTACATTCCATTCCTGCAAGGGGATCGTTTTTGCTATTTTGACGAATTCCCTGCTGGCAATAAGGGCTTCCCATTCCTTTGTTGTGAATGATTGAAGACTTTTGTAGTTGTCGGGCTCAAAATGATGCTGCCAGGGATCATCCTGAATACAACCAGAGAATTCATCTGCTTTCAATGCAGGCAGGGCATGCAGGAGATTTGTTTCAAATAGTTTTTTATACCTGCCAGAAAACTGGAGCGTTACGCTAAAGAAATGACCCCACCAGAAAAACGTGCGGACAGCAAATCCATCTTCTTTATTAAAAAGTCTCGGATAGTCCAGCATCAGCCAAGGAAGGCCCTGGTAGTTTTCACCCCGTGATATTTTTGGTGAGGATTGAATGATCTCCTGGGGTAATACGGATGCATATGACGTAAGCAGGTTTTTTTGTTCCAGTTGTACGTCTCCCAGCATCAGCATAGCCTTTTGCATCACGCGGTTCTTTGTTAAAATCCAGTCGCCACGAAGCACCAGCATTTCCTCCTCTGGTGAAAGCCTTATTTTTGTTGCATCCATAACTTAAAGATAGGTGTTCAAAAAGTTAGATAAACTCATCATAAAAGCCTTTATAGGCCCCTTTATCGCTACATTCTTTATCACGTTGCTGGTGTTGGTGATGCAGTTTTTCTGGCTGTACATCGACGACTTCGTTGGTAAGGGACTGGGCATTGATATCGTACTGAAGTTTATCTGGTACCAAAGCGCTGTATTGGTGCCGCTGGCCCTTCCGCTCGCTGTTTTGCTTTCCTCGCTAATGACATTTGGCAGCCTGGGCGAGAATTTTGAGCTGGTCGCGATCAAATCAGCGGGCATTTCCCTGCTACGCTTCATGCGTCCTTTATTTATCGTGTCACTGTTCATCAGCGGGATCGCATTTTTGTTTTCCAATTTTATCATACCCGTAGCCTTTCTAAAGTCGCGAACCCTGCTCACTGATATTGTATATGCCAAGCCGGCTTTTGACCTGCAAGAGGGCGTTTTCTATGACCGGATCAACGGCTTCGCGATCAAGATCGGTAAAAAGGAAGCCAACGATAGCATTATCCGGGATGTGATCGTGTACGAGCAAAGCAATCCGCTACAGGATAATTTTATAAGTGCCAAAAGCGGGGTGATGCGGGTTTCTGCGGATAAGCGTTTTTTGGAATTTAATTTAAAGGACGGATGGCGATACGAGGAAAGGGGAGATTACAACTCCATGGCGAATACGGATTATATCCGCATGCACTTCCAGGAATTCAAAAAGCAATTTGACCTGAGTTCTTTTCAGTTTGTGCAAACCGATGATAGTGTCAACCGCAATAATGAACGTGTATATAGTATGCGACAATTGAATGTCGCGATTGACTCGCTTCAGAAAGAGAATCAGCGGGTGAGTAAACAGCTTGACGCTACGGTGGCCGGGTCGGCTCTCAAATTCAAAACTTATCTTGACAGTCTGCCATCGCAGGATACTGCGGCAACACCTGCGTTCCTTAAGACACAGGATAGTCTCCTAATACATGCCAGCTCTTTTGATGAGTTGATACCCGATTCAGCGCGATATGCGGTGCACCAGGGCGCGATCAACCAGGCGATGAGCCTGAGATCTGCCATCGACAACCGGCTCAGCATCATGAAGGACCGGGACTATACACTGCGCAAGCATCGTATTGAATGGCATCGAAAGATCGTATTATCAGCCGCCTGCCTTATCCTGTTCCTGATCGGCGCACCACTGGGTTCAATTATTCGAAAAGGAGGGCTGGGTACGCCGCTTATTGCTGCGATCAGTTTCTTTATGGTGTTTTATTTTACAACCACGCTGGGTGAAAAATTTGCTAAGCAGGATAAACTAAGTCCCTTTGCAGGTATGTGGCTCGCGGCATTTATACTGGTGCCGATTGGAGTATTCCTCACTTATAAAGCCATGCGTGACTCCCAGTTATTGAACAAAGAGGCTTATTACCGCCTGGCTAAGAAAATACGCTCTTTTGTCCAGCGTTCTGGTACGGCGAAAAGTAAAATATCAAATGAGCCGTGGACAGATACAGACCCTGAGCCGAAAGATTGATTAATTTGCCCGATTGAATACAGCGCTTCAAAATCTTAGGGTGCAGCGTTGGGTTGCTGCCATCTCGGTGATACTATTGACGGTGAAATTCGTCGCGTATTATTTCACGCGCTCTGTTGCCGTTCTCACCGACGCGTTGGAAAGTATTGTCAATGTCGCCTCCGGCTTTATTGGCCTCTACGGCCTGTATATCGCATCAAAACCCCGGGATAAGGATCATCCTTATGGACATGGAAAAGCAGAATTTATATCTGCAGCCGTTGAGGGCACCATGATCATGGTTGCGGCTGTCATAATCATATACAAAGCCATTCAGCATCTTTTGTATGATATTGATATCAGGCAGCTTGACCTGGGGATCGTGTTAGTGGCTATCACAGCGATTGCCAACTATATCATGGGTTCGGTTTGTGTCCGTATTGGAACGCGGAATAATTCGCTAGCACTAAAAGCGAGCGGACACCATTTACAAACCGATACATATTCCACCCTTGCGA
>JAEYOL010000025.1 GCA_023411775.1 Bacteroidota bacterium
TTTTAAAGGCTGCAATGCATATACAGATTTCCGCGAATTGCTCGACAAAGAAAAAAATATTGATGCTGTAAAAGTGATGACACCCGATCACCTGCATGGATATATTTCTGTAGCTGCGATGAAAAAAGGAAAACATGTGGTAATACATAAACCCATCGCCAACCGGATGTATGAAGCACGCCAGGTCCTGGATACCGCCAGGCAAACCGGCGTGAGCACACACCTGCTGGCATGGAGTAAAAGAAGTGGTAATGATCGTGTGAAGCAATGGATCAGCGAAGGCCGGATCGGCAAATTGCGGGAAATTCATAATTGGTCATATCGACCTGTCTGGCCGCAATGGACGGCCAATCCCACCGAAACTGTTCCGGTACCTGCGGGTTTCGATTGGGATCTTTGGCTTGGGCCTGTACCGGATCGTCCATATCACCCTAATTATACCCATAATGTATTCCGCGGCTGGTACGATTTCGGAGGCGGAAGCATCGCAGATATGGGACATTATAGTTTATGGCCCATGTTTCTCGAACTCGGTATAAATACAGCGCCTTATTCTGCCGAAGCCTATGGTACCACCAATCGCATCGTTGAAAACAACGTGAGTCGTTCTGTGAACAATGATGTCGCATTTCCATATTCCTGTATCATCCGCTTTAAATTTCCAAAACAGGAACAGTTACCTGCTTTCGATCTTTACTGGTATGATGGCGGCATGAGACCTAACGCACCAGATGAACTGGGCGACGAGTCCCTGCCCTCTGAAGGGATGATGTTTGTAGGCGATAAAGGAAAGATACTAGGAGGGTTCCGTAATGAAAACCCCAGGCTATTGGGTGTAACTGAAAATGATCAGGCCAATTATAAGGAAATGATCACACAGGGAGAAGAAGCCTGGATTAATGCTTTCAAAAATAATACGCAATCACCAGGTAGCTTTTTGAACGCACAGGCCGTTACAGAAACTATTTTACTTGGTGCCGTAGCACTCCGCGCCAAAAAACGCATACAGTACGATTCGCAAAATATGAAGATCACCAACCTGCCGGAGGCAAATAAGTATTTATCCAGGGAATACCGGAAAGGATGGGAAATGTAGTTATAATGAAACCGAAAACAAAAAACATGAATCGCAGAAAATTTTTAGAAAACTCGGGTGTACTAGGTGCCGCGGGTATCATAGCTCCAGGATTAATTTATCAATCAAATACTATAATGACAGCAACACAAACAAAGGATGATATATCCCTCGCCCAATGGGCGCTGGTCGAGGAAATACGTGCCGGAAAATGGAAAAATCTTGATTTTCCTAAAGTGGCACGCGAAGATTTTGGCCTGAACGGGATTGAATTTGTAAATACACTTTTTGAAGTGCCGACAGAAGGCTATTTAAAAAAATTAAAACAAAACGCTGCCACGCATGGTGTGACGATGGTACTGATCATGGTCGATGATGAAGGCGATGGAGCGGAATCGACCAGCCAGGGCAGGAAGCAATTTGAGATCAATCATCGCAAATGGGTGGACATTGCGCATTACCTCGGCTGTCGCGCAGTGCGCACAAATTGCCGTGGTCCAAAAAATGCTGATAAAAAAGAAGCGCTGAAATGGGCCACGGAGTCTTACCAGATGCTGTTGGACTATGCCAGGCCATCCGGTATTCAAATTGTCATTGAAAATCATGGCGGCGTATCCAATGATCCGGACTGGATGGTTTCGCTGATGAAAGAAGTAAATGATCCTTTGTTTGGCACTTACCCCGACTGGCGAAGCCCGATGCCGGATTTTGATAATTATGTGTACCTGCAAAAAACATTACCATTCGCTAAAGGCATGTCGTATCGCAATCAGCCAACCGAAGCGCAAACAGCAAAGATGATCCAGCTTAGCAGGGATTCCGGCTACAGGGGGTGGTATGGAATCGAATCAAGCGGGCGCGAAGAAATAAAGAAAGGTATTGATTTGCTAAAAAAATATTTGCCTCAGTCAAAATAAGCAACCTAACGACCTGTTAGAATTAAAATCAGGAAGGGGTTGCCGTCGATTGATCAGCATCCCCTTCCTGTAAATCCTTTCTAGTTAATACTTGTTATTTCCTGTCTTTTCCAAATGTGTAGCTCAATCCAAGCTGGAACACACTATTTTTTTCTGTTTCGTAAAACTTGGTCAGTCCCGCATTGTATCTCGCATACACACCAATGTTTGAATTGACCTGGTAACCGGCACCAATTGCCAGGGAGATATCAGTAGTTTCCAGGTACTCCTTGATGTCGGACACATCACCTTCATTATCGTCTTCTGCTTTCAACAGAAAACCGATCTGGGGGCCTGCCTCCGCATAGAAACCGCGGGCAATATTATATTTCACCAACAGCGGGATCTGGAAATAATTCAATGTTGTCTTCTCATTGTCATCGTCCCAACGAGCTCCCTGCGCAGAATACAGCAGTTCACCCTGTACACTGAGCTGGGGAGTGAGAGAAAGATTGGCAAGAGCGCCAAAATGCAAACCGGTTTTGGAACGGTAACCTTCCACATCTTTACCTGTGATGTTGGCAATGTTGATACCTGCTTTAGCGCCGAAACGCAGTTGTGCTTCGCCTGCAAATGCTACTGCAAACAGCATAGCGAGTAAAAAAAACTTTTTCATTTTCTTTTTGATTTGGTTTAATGATTAATGATCTCTGAGGCGCAAATCTAGGGTTGGTATCTTTCGCATCCTAGCAGCACTCAGCCATCTGCACCATAAATGAGTAAGCTGTATCAAAATACTAGTATCCTGAATCACTGTGATGAACGGTAAATGAAGATGATATTCGCAACAAATTTGTTTGCAGGAAATTGCCTGTCTCTTATTCTTTTATAATCTCTCTCTTAATATAGGAACCCCATGGCGAGAAACGTTTCATCGTATTAAGCCAGTAATCCGGATTTATATCGAGATCGCTATAAGGACGGCCATCATAGATCTCGGCGCTTAGGTCTACCAGTTCCCATTCATCTTCCTGGTAACGCCAGCTAAAATTGTGCGATGCATTTTTATTATACCCGCCATTGCCGGAAATGATCTTACCCATGAGTATCTTTCTTTCGGCAACCGGTTTGTCTAACTCATCCATAATCTTATTGATAAGAAACCGATCAGCAGTTGCAACCACAAAGGAACTATCACGCCAGTCAGCAGCATCACCATTAAAACCTACTTCAAAATAGCGGTATGATTTTTTTTCTTTTGAACAGGAGCCGGCAGTAAGAACAAGGATGGATAAAAGGATAATTAGAGGTTTCATTGTATTTGACTTTTCACCCCTGACAATGCTTGTTATTCTACCGTTGCTTTATTTTTCCTTGTAAAATGTTAACTCCTGTATTATAGACTATCTTTTTTAGGTACGATCTTATAATCATCCGGTGAAATGCCGGTAATGCCCCTCGTTTTCTTTTTTCCGGCAGAATCCACCACTGCAGGTGCGGGTGATTTTTCAATATCTACTACTATAGGCCCCGGGTTAAGGGCTGGCGTGTCTGTGATAGTGGGTACAATAGCAGGTGTGTCCTGAAAAGGAATTTTATCAACAGGTACAACAGGGGTGTTTTGCGGCTGGCCATTAAATGGAACCGGGTTTTCTATTTCCTGTGCGCCGGGTTCCTGAATAGTTGCGGGTTGTTGTGTCTCGATGGGATCACCGGGAGAGAAGGTATTTTCCTTTTTAGTTGTAAAAAAATTTATGAGGAATGCAATTACTAATACGATACCCAGGCCTCCCAGGAAAATCCCTCCAAGCGGTGAAGAAGGTGAAGGGTTATTATCACCTGGAGTATCGCCTGGATCGTTATCCAGTTCCTTCTCAATCCGGGACCATATTAACTCTGAAAGATCCGGAACCGGAATTTCCTCCAGTTTACGGGCGATCGTTAATTCATATGTTGTCTTTTCATTCATCAGGCATGTAGCAGCATAAGTTGTTTTTGTAAAGTTTTCCGGGCCTCGCCCAGGTGCCATTTGGAAGTGCCTTCACTGATGCCCAGTTTAACGGCTATCTCCCTGTGTGTATGGCCTTCGACTGCATACAAAACAAAAACAGCGTGGGTAGCAGGCGGGAGCTTTTGTACCAGCCTCATGATCTCATCAGCTCCCATCTGCTCCAGCACTTCATTCTTTATCGCTGGTTCATCCACAGTTTCGATCTCTACATTTTCACTAAACCTGGTCCGGGACTTAATATGATCCAATCCTTCATTGATCACAATTCTTTTGATCCAGGCATGCAAAGAACCCTTACTGCTATCAAAGCTTTTGATGCTTCGAAAAATTTTTACAAATGCGTGGCTCATGATATCGGCAGCATCCATTTCATCCCGCGAATACCGCAGTGCAATCGTCATGGCAAACCCATAAAATTGCTGGTACAGCAACTTCTGCGATTTTCTGTCACCCACCAGGCAGCCCTGGATTAACTGATCGATATCGATTGTTTCAACAACCATTTATTAATCATCCAGGTCATCCCTGTCTTTTTCTACATCCTGCATTCGCTTTAATAATATAGCAGACGAGATAGAAGACACAATGAGTCTGTCCTCTGCGTCCAGGTTATTTGCCATCCAGATGCTATTATCGAGTATATCGACGATACCAACTACGCCACCATCCCATTTCAATTCATACCCTGTCAGCAAACTACCACCAAGCACTTTAGTGTCTTTACCGTTCTTCTGTTTCACTTTATCGACAAAGAGGGAGCGGATGCTGATGGTTTCCGTGCCATTGGTAGCATAACCCTCTATCTCAACCTCGGGTCTTTCAAACAGGCCCCGTGATTTATCGCTTTCGCTATTATACTTATTCACCATCACTACCGACCAGGGATTGGCATTTTGTTCAAATGCGGGGAGTATCGCGGCTGTAAAAGCATATTCGTAGCTCCTGGTTTTGCTGGCATCACCGATCCAGGGATTCCTGCTTTTATACACAAGTTGTTTTTCACTGAATTTCTCAGCGGCGAAAATGGAGGACTCCAGGCGACCATCATATAATGTGTACTGGAACTTATTTCGCTGTGAAAGACTTTTTTTATCTGTGTCGATTTCAAAAACCTTCAGCAACATCTCTTCAGGTTTCATGAGAAGTTTTGTGTGTTGAAAAGAGCTTCCCATATCCCAACCCCTTTTTACAGTGGAAGTCTGGTAATTTCCAAAACTCAGCTGCTGGTTGATCATCCAGCCATTGAGGCCTTTGACCTGCATGCGGGTAGCTTGCTGGCTAAACTGTTCAGGTACCGACAGCTTGACCGTTGTACAGGAATATGTCAGGAATGTGATAATACTTATTACTATGAATCGCATAAACATTTAATTTATCAATAAACAAATACTGTTTTGGTAGTATACAGGTATTCCCCGGTAAACCCGCTTTTATAAGTCCTGATCAACTCCTTGGGATACCCTTCGCTATCGTAAGTATATGTATGACTCGAAGGTACAGCTACGGGATAGTCATTTACAAAACTTTGCTCCAGCGCGATTACGTTATTTTTGGAACTGTGTGAGAGGTATAGATCAGGCCAGTTCATGTGAACATATGGGTTCACCAGCTGGTCGTAACGGTACCTCGACAATTCGCTGCTATGATGCGAGGTAGTACTGTTCCCCTCTCTTAAATTTCCGTCTTCATACAACATATGATAATGCCTGCTATAGGTTCGGGAGGGATACGTGTACTTGATTACCACTTCATGTCTGAGCTCGAAATAGTGCTCAAGTTTGGCAATGGTTTCCTCACCGGCCTCGCTATCATGGATTCCGGCCAACAGGCCATTGCTGTAAGTAAAGTTGGTAAACCCGTAGAGCTTGTTAGCCTCATCAAATCTCGATATCCGCTGCACCTGTTTTCCCTGGTATTCAAATTTTGAGACCTGGTGCACGTATGGCCGTCCATCGCTTTTTTTACGGTTGAGTACCACCTGGTCGAGGTTACCATCAGTGTTATAAATATAATCAGTCTTGGTTTCGGCCACGTAGTTGTTGTTTTTTAATAAATAAACGTATTCTGATTTTAGTTTCCGGGCTTCTTTAGTTGCCTGCAGCACATAAACGCTGTCGGCTACAATGTCTTTGGTATCGACATTGAGCTCAAGGTTGCTGCCCCATTTAGAGACTTTAAACCTGAACTTCTGCTTGTCAACCGGGAGTGTCAGCTCATTTATGCCGGCTGACAGGCTATGATATGACAGGCTTTGCTGGCCCTGGTTGTCCCAGCTAAAAAGTGAGAGGCCGGCAGGCAGGTTGTCATAAACTACATCGCCAATCTTCATTCGAACCCGGAGCTTAATGGTTGGTGCCTGCTCATCAGGATCGTCGGGTGTGTCGTTGTCGCCGGGAGGAGGATCCTGGGGATTTTCAACCGGCGATTTAGGTGGAATGTCCAGCCGGTCTTTTGAACATGCGATCAGCGAAAAGCTCAGGAGGATAAGGTAAGTCAGCTTTTTCATTTGTCTTTTTGGTTTATTTGGTTAATGATCTATTTACCACAATACCCTTCGGGACTTCAGGAGGGTTGGGTAAAAAAATTCCCTTTAACAAAACTTTTAGACTGCATCTCCCTTCTACACCCCTGCTGGGTACCGGAACTGGCTTGCCTGGACCGGGGCCTGGAATTTGTATTGATTAGGAAAACACCAGCGATGAGTAAGAAAATCAAAGACAAGAAGAATGGTCAGTCAGAAAAGGATAACCTGACCAAACCCGATCCGGAAACATTACACAAAACAGATCCCCAGGAAAACATGAAAGGCCCTGTTTCCTCGGTTGTGCAGGAAATAAAGGAAACTTCTGAAAAGAATGATGAGGAATCAAAGGAAGAAGCCGACGAAAAGAAAGAAGAAAATAAATAATGCCGGTGCCGGGAAAAATTATTTAAGCAATTGGGCGCTACAACCGAACCGGCTTTTTGGTTTTGCTGCTTTCATAGATGGCATTGAAAAGGGCAACGATCTTTCTTCCTTCAGTGGCAGGTACTAGTGGCTCCCTGTTCTCCAGTATAGCCATGATAAAATCGTGATCCTGGATCTTCAGGTAATAACCGATGGGATCGATGGTTTTAAAAAACTCGCTATCCTCTTTCTCCCATTGTGCCGGCATGGATTCCTCTCCCGGGATCGTCCAGATATCGTTTTTTGGCGGCTCTACCACAGAAGGTACGCCGGCGATAAACATAGCTCCGCCGTCGGTTTGTACACCTACCGACGCACCATTGGAACCATGCACATGAACCCGGGCATATATTCCCGGTTTTTGGGAATTACTAACAAGGATATTCGCTATGCCCCCGTTTTTAAACTTTAATATGGCCACCGCGGTATCTTCCACTTCTATGTAGGGATGATTAATATTTTCAGATACCCCGTACAATTCTTCCATTTCATCGTTCATGAACCATTGCACCAGGTCAAGTTGATGCGGCGCCTGGTTCACAAGCACACCACCCCCTTCTTTTTCCCAGGAGCCACGCCAGGGATCGCTTTTGTAATATGCTTCATCACGCCAGCCCAACATCAATACCGTTGCCAGGGCAGGTCGGCCGATCTTTCCATCCATAATGGCTGACTTTATTCGCTGTGAGGGATGTAAGAACCTGCGCTGGCTGATGACGCTTAAAATCTTTTTGTGTCGCGCAGCCGTATCGATCATCGCATCACAATCATCGATGGTAATGGCCAGTGGTTTTTCAACCATTACATGCGCTCCCGCCTCCATGGCTGTGATCGCCGGAATGCGGTGTTCGGGATGCGGCGTACAAACGATGACGGCATCAATCTTTCCGTTTCGGATCATTTCATCCACCTTGTCATAGGCTTTTACCCCATATTGCGCAGCAAAACTTTGTGCACGCAGCGGATTTCGGCTTTGTGCAGCCACCAGCTGGCATTCCGGGATTTGCTTTAAAGCTTTGGCGTGGAGATGTGCAACTTTCCCGCAGCCGATGATCGCCGTTCTTATGATCGAATCCATATCATGGTTTTAAAATTACCTTCATCAGGCCTTTTTCTTTTTTATATAAACGCTGAAACCACGCGGCGCCTTCCTCAAGCGGTGACTCTGCAGATAATATTGATTTCATATCGAGCTTCCCTTCTGAAATTAGTTGAAGGATCTCCGGGTATTCACCGTTTATAGCGCAGGAGCCCTGCAGTTTGAGCTGGCGCGTAACTATTTTTTGCAAAGGAAACTCAACTAAGGGCGACAGGTTACCCACCAATACTATTGTAGCGCCTTTCCGGGAAAGTTCGATCGCCTTATGTATCGAATCCTGCACACCAACTACTTCTATCGCGATATCGACACCACGATTTTCCGTAAGCATGTTTATTGTATCTGTCAATGCCGGGTCTGTTGGACGCAAGCCATAATGCGCCCCCGATTGCAACGCCAATTGGAGTTTACCCGGATCTGTATCTACAGCTATGATTTTGCTGCAGCATTTTAATTTCAGTAGTTGAATAACAAACATGCCTACCATTCCTGCACCTATCACTGCCACGGCATGATCTTCCTGCAGGCCTGAGAGGTTGATCGCATGCAGGGCAACAGCTGCCGGTTCTGTGAGCGCAGCTTCCGTAAAACTCACATTCGGAGGGATGTGGTAGACAATATGGTCTGGTACCGTGACATACTCCGCGAAAGCGCCATCTTTTTTGAACTCCGGTGTGGAAACTCCAAGTACCATCCTGTCATCACTTAGATTATACATTCCGCTGCGGGCGAACCAATCCGCGGGCTTATAGATTGTCGAATCAAAGGTCACCCTGTCTCCCTTTTTCCATTGTGTTACTTCATCTCCCACCTGCTCCACTATACCCGAAGCCTCATGCCCCATGATGAGGGGCGGTATTCTTCGCCCTGTACTTCCGTCCAGGCCATGCACATCACTTCCGCAGATGCCAACCGCAATCACATTCACTAAAACATCATGCGGACCGGGTTGGGGAGTGGGTACCTCCTTGTAAACCAAATGCATGTAATCCTCTAGAACCAGGGCTTTCATCTAACCTGAATTGTAAATTTTGAGTAATTAAAATTGAAAACTATCCGGGTGGGAAATATTTAAATCCAAGGTCAACCTTTCTCAGGTTTGCTGCCCAGGCCCAATCCTTCTTTTACCAGGTAATCATAGCTATCCTGCAATGCTTCAAACACGTCGCCCTCCGTCTTGTCCATTTCAACGATCAGCCATTGTGTGTTGCCGTCAGCCGCTTTGATGATGGAAGGAAAATCCTGGGTACCCTTGCCTACAGCTACCATCGCGTCGGGATTGTCGTCGGCAAGTGATTCTCGCCATATAGCGGGTCCATCTTTGATATGAAGGAGCGGCGCTCTTTTACCAAATTTCTTCACAATAGCGGCAGGATCGTGCCCTGCTACTTTTACCCAATAAGTGTCGATCTCAAAAAATATATCCTGATCAAGCAGGTTTAGCAATTCCTCGTACACTAAACGTTTTCCAATTTTATTTCTAAACTCCCACCAGTGGTTGTGGATCCCGAAGGAAAGGCCATTTGCTTTTGCAAATTTGTTAGCCTCATTGTAAATCGCTGCCAGTTGCCGGGTTCCTTCCAATGATGCATACCGGATATCTTCAGGCCAGCCATGCCAGATCATTTTTGTGCAGCCAAATTCCCTGGCTGCGTCAATCATCAACTCTTTTTGTGTACCGATCGGTAATTCAACATGCGCGGAACAAACTGAAAGTCCTGCATCTTTGATATGCGCTGCTGCCTGTTTGACAGAGATATTCTTCGGCCAAAAGGCTGTCTCTACCGCTTCAAACCCGATTGCCTGAAGTCGCTGTAGCGTGCCTTTGATATCTTTCTCGATTTCCTTTCTTACCGAATAAAGTTGCACGGCAATTTTTGCCAACCCATTTGAAGATGCTTGTTTGATATTAGGCAATGAACCAGGCGCCAGTGCAAGGCCCAGAGCCCCGACGCTACCCAGTCTTATAAACTCTTTACGTTGCATGATAAATTATCCTTATAAATTTAAAGCATTCCCCCAACACACTAAAAAATATAGTGAGGCGCCTTATGCTATCGGGTTGGAC
>JAEYOL010000203.1 GCA_023411775.1 Bacteroidota bacterium
CCGTGCAATTGCATCATATAGTCGAAATTGGTACCGTCCTGGCGGTATTGGATCTTACCGGTATCAGAAAGTTCCCGCAGCAGGCGGAGGAACATCAGCCTGACCGCAAACCTGTAATTGCCGGCGCCAGCGGCTTTGTTGATCTCGGCCTCGTAGTTAATATTAAATATGTCACTTGTTGCCGGGTTTATTTCTGCATCTGTGATCTTGCTTGTTTTCCGGAATAACCTGGTATTACTGTTACTGAGAAAGATCACGAGGAATGTCACAAATCCAACGATAATCACCAGCCAGATGATCGGTTTCATAATCGGCACCCAGCGAAAGCCGCTATCATTTCCTTCTCTCCGTTTTATGAATACACCATCCGCATACCAGAAATCGTCATCATTTTTTAATGCCTTTACTATATTCTCAGGAATCTTGCGAATGCTAAGCGTATCCGGGAATCCTTCTGTAAACTCCTTATCCAGGAAATAGTCATTCCGCAGACTGTCTTCATTATACTCCTCTTCATATTCCTCATCGTATGATGTTTCGGGTTCAGCCACCTCAATGGTATCGATTATGCTGGTATCGATCTGGTATTTCAGCTCAGTAACACTGTCGGACCAATTGGGCGACTGGCCGAATGATTGAAAACTGACCAGCACGAAAACAAGCACCAGTCCTTTCCGCATGAGTTGCCATTTAAGATGATATTTATCACGCCGGCTTTGCACTAGACTTCCTCCTCCACGGGTTCCATGGATTTTCGCCTGCCAAGCTGGATGGGATAAATGATAAAATACCACACGACAAAAAGCACTGACAGGGATGTAATGATGGTTGTTAGTATTGAAATATCGTTGTAGAGCCGGGTGATGAACCCTTCAAAAAATGCCGCGAGTCCAAATACGGGCATCAGGCCGATCATGATCTTGACACCGTCTTTCGCACCTTGTTTAAGCGCATCAATTCTCCGGATCGTGCCAGGGAACAAAAAACTTTTACCCATGATAACACCTGCAGCGCCGGAGATAATAAGAGCAGTGAGTTCAAGTGTCCCATGCACAAACACAACCAGGAAAAATTGTAGCCCCAGTCCCTTAGCGGCAAAGAACTGGTCGAATATTCCCACCATCGCCGCGTTTTGAGCGAGAAGGTAGAGGCTGGGTATCCCGGCAAATATGCCCGAGGCAAACATCAGCAGCGATACCCTGATATTATGTATCATCAGGTGCAGCCAGCTCAGTATGGGATTGCCCGATTCATAAATTCCAAATGGATTTCCATTTTCGATATTATCCAGCGTCTGGTCCACGTAGCCATCTCCAAAAAAACCGCGGGCTACAGTTTCATCCTGCCGCGACACAAAAAAGCCGATACTAAAGAAAATAAGAAACACCAGGAATGTAAACAAAATAACCCGGTGATGCTTGCGAATGGTCAGGGGGAGATCATTTTTCCAGAAGTCGACCAGCCGATTCGATTCCTCCTTCCGGTTTTTGTATATATTGAGATAGATCTTCGATGCCTCGCTGTTGATATAGTGCGTTACTTTGCTGCCTGGGTAAAAAGTTTTGGCATAAGCCAGGTCATCTACCAGTTGTGTGAAGTCCCGGGCCATCTCATCAGCATCGTCGGATGGCATATGCTGGTTCTTGAGCCAACGGTCACGGTTCTTTTTTATGAAAAGGGCCTCTCGCAAATACGTTATTTGCTTGTAAAATACTGCTTTTTATATAAGATAGAAATGACGAGCGCAAAATTAAGATAGTATGCTAGGTGGACAGCGAAATGCTCAAAAGCCGGATTAAATATTATGATTATTTAGTGATTGATACCATATATGTACCAACAAATAACCGACAATTAATCAAATTCGATGAAAATACAGTTCTGGAGTATTGGTAAAAACAATGAGCCTTATGTTAAAGCCGGCGTCGAAGACTTTACAAAGCGAATCTCCCGGTATTTCAAGGTAGATTGGCAGATCATACCTGTTCCAAAAAATACCGGTATGCTGAGCGAAACGGATCTGAAAAAAAAAGAAGCTCAGTTAATTCTCGACTGGCTCGACCGGGATGACTACCTGGTTTTGCTGGATGAAAAAGGCCGGCAATTGAGTTCAGAGGGTCTGGCAACCTTTCTCCAGGACAGGGCCAACGAGTCTGCCAAAAAACTTGTATTCCTGATTGGCGGTGCATTTGGTGTGGATGATACAGTATTTAAAAGGGCAAACTTTACCTGGAGCCTTTCGAACCTGGTTTTTCCTCACCAACTTGTCCGGCTAATATTAGCAGAACAGGTTTACCGGGCCTGCACCATCCTGAAGAACGAGAAATATCACCATAAATGAGTCGTGAGAAGTGAATCATTAGTGGAGCCTCCAGCGTCCACATTCTCTCCCCATTTTCAAATTTTCAAATTCGCAAACTTTCAAATTCTTTACATTTATCAAATGGAATTGTCAATCACGATCATTATTGTCATCATCACGGTACTGGTAACTATCGGCGCGTTTAATAACCAGAAGATCATGGAAGATCTTATTTTTTATCCGCCTGCAGTCAGCCAGCGCAATCAATGGTATCGGTTTTTTAGTTGCGGTCTTATTCATGCGGATTGGGCGCACCTGATCTTCAATATGCTTGCGCTTTACCTGTTTGGTCGTACGGTTGAAGTCCAGTTCGCGGAAATTTTCCAGGAAAAAGGGAAATTTTTATACCTGCTAATGTATGTAGCGGCCCTGGCTGTTTCCATACTACCCACGTATTTTAAAAACAGGAACAACTACCATTATCGAAGTCTTGGTGCTTCGGGTGCGGTAAGTGCTGTTATATTCGCTGGTCTGCTGATAGCGCCATACCTGGAAGTCTATATCTTCTTTATCCCGATACCCATTCCGGGTTTTGTTTTCGCACCCTTGTACCTGATCATTTCAGCTATCCTTGATAAAAAAGGAAATTCCAATATCAATCACTCCGCGCATATCTGGGGAGCCCTTTTTGGACTGGCTTTCGTTATTGTACTGGGCAAACTTATTGCTGACTTTGACGCGATTTCCTATTGCATCGAAGGAATCAAAATGTATTTACAGGCGAAGGGCTGGACCTAATTATTAAGACATTTTTCGTTTTGTCGGTCACCTTAAACCGGTCGTCAATACGGTGTCCTACCACCCAGATGATCTTTTTGTCCGACTCCAGCACCCAGGTGTTCTCTTTTTCTGATTTCGAAAGTTTTTGATCGATAAAAAAGCGTGACAGCTTTTTCTTTTTCTGCATGCCCAGCGGGTAGAAATAGTCACCCTGTTTCCATTTGCGAAGTAAAAGCGGGAACCTGATCGTATGCACGTCAAGACAGGCATCCAGGTTGGATGTAGGGATAATTGTCTTACCTGCTTCTTCCATTGATAATTTAAAACTCATCATCGCGCATTGAGCAAATGCCTGTCCTTCCTCGATCAAAACAGTTTCCGATAATGTTGGTTGCAAAGGAGCAATGACCAGCCATTTCCTGTTCCTGATTACCTGGTGTGAGAAGGATTTTACATATTTCCCGGAATCGCTGTCAAGCAAAGAGATCACGTCCGGAGTTTGCGCGGAACTAAAGCCGTAATCCCTGATGATCTCAAAGACAATGGTCTGAAGCGGTTCCCGTTGCTTCAGTTTCAAAACAGGGATATGAACTTCATTTCCTTTTTTCTCCAGCAATTTCTTCTTATGCATATCCAAAGCCTGCTGGTAAAGTTGTTCGACCTCCCTGAACCTTTCGATATTTGCCAGCACATTTTCACTGGCGCCCGGCAATGATTTTTCAATCATCGGAATGACCTGGTTGCGGAAATAATTGCGGGTATAATCGTCATGCAGGTTGGTATAGTCACTTACAAATTCAAGACGCTGATCCGCCAAAAAATCCTCCAGTTGTTTTCGGCGGGCAAATAATAACGGCCTGACAATCGAACCTTTTTTAGGCTCGATACCACGCAAACCCTTTACACCCGTGCCACGAAAAAATTTCATGAGCACCGTTTCGATATTATCATCGGCATGATGTGCTGTGAGAATATATTGGTAACCGTTTTTCAACCTGATTTCCTCGAACCAGTTATATCGCAGCTTGCGGGCCGCTGCCTGGGTTGATAGTTTATTCTCTTCCGCAAATTTTTTGGTTTCAAATTTTACAAGATGGAAATTCACGTTATAGCGCTGTGCCAGTCCGCTAACAAATTTTTCATCCCTTTCACTATCCGCATCACGCAACTGGAAATTGCAATGCGCGATTGAAAAATCATAACCTGCCTGTTTGCATAATTCGCACAATACCACAGAATCGACACCCCCACTTACAGCCAGCAATAACCGGTCATTTATTGTAAACAGCCGATTATCCTGCACGTAACTCTTATATTGTTCCAATAAGCTCATGAATAATTATTACACTTCACCCATTTCCACATTTCCACATCTTCACATTCCCACATTATACTTACCCCATTCCCACATTTCCACATTTTGACATTCTCACATTCACTTCCCCCATTTCCACATTTCCACATTTTCACATTCTCACATTCACTTCCCCCATTTTCAAATTTTCAAATTTTCAAAT